>JAQXZK010000184.1 GCA_029227175.1 Bacteroidales bacterium
CTGACAAAGCCTCCGAAAACGCTACACCCCCCACTTTGTCAACCCGACAAAGCCTCCGAAAAGCCTCACCCCCCACTGTGTCAACCTGACAAACCCCACGAAAACCCTGCACCCCCTACTTTGTCAAGTCGGCAAAGCCCAAAATGCCCTTTTTGACACACTTTGTCACGCTGACACAGCCTCCGAGACAGTGTCCCGGACATTTTGCCACACTGACAAAGTCACCGAAGCAGCGGATAAGGCACTTTGCCGCACTGACACAGCCACCGAAGCAGCGGATAAGGCACTTTGCCGCACTGACAAAGCCACCGAAGCAGCGGATAAGGCACTTTGCCACCCTGACAAAGTCAACGAAACAACGGATAAGGCACTTTGCCACACTGACAAAGTCAACGAAACGCCTCACCCCCCACTTTGCCAACCCGGCAAACCCACCGAAAAGCTGCACCCCCCACTTTGTCAACCCGGCAAAACCACCGAAAAGCTGCATCCCTCACTTTGTCAACCCGACAAACATCCCTATACATTCCTGTAAACCACAGACTTGCCTCTTTGCCCACAAAAGACGGCCGTTTTTTACACCTCGTTCTCCCATAATATGGCTACATTTACAGCCGTAAATCATCATACAATATGGAAACAAAGAGTATATTGATAATCAACGCAAGTCCACGAAAGAAAGGCAACATTGCGCAAATGGTAAACGAGATGAGCGAAGAGGCCAAGGCATGTGGGTGGAAGGTAGACGTGATCGAAACGCAGAACCTCCACGTCCGCCCCTGTATGGCGTGCATGCAATGCCGGACAAAGGGCCTCTGTGCCCTGCCAGAGGATGACGCACAGCGTGTCTTGCAACTGATTCAAGATTGCGAGGCTTTGATCATTGCCGCGCCCTGTTATTGGGGAAACATACCCGGTACCCTGAAGTTGCTCTTCGACCGAATCGTTTATGGCATGATGGACGAAAGTGACCGAGGCTTTCCCATACCCCTTCACAAAGGCAAGCGCTGTGTCCTTGTCAGCACATCAACGACGCCTTGGCCTTTGAACATCCTCCTCAATCAAAGTCATGGGGCGATAAGGGCATTAAAGGAAATATGCCGCTACAGCGGATTTAAAATTGTGGCCACGATAGAAAAAGGCGGTACGCGACGCAACACCACGCTTACCGAAAGAGAAGCCATGAAGTGCCGCAAGGCGGTGAGAAAACTAATGCGTTAGGACAATGAAAACAAGATTACGTTGAGGGGCTTTGCTGCACATGGCAATATCCATCGGTCACCTTGCCTGCCTCTTTTTCCTTGAAAAGGCACTCACGGCATATCAAAAAACAAACGGCACCTAATCCGTTCCGTCGACAAGACAAAACTCAACAACTATTGGATTGACTATGAAGGGCATCGCGTGACGCTTGACAACATGATACGCGGATACATAAACCATCTGAATCTGCACCTGCATCAGATACACGAACTGATAGAAACAAAAAGCAGGCCGGAAACCTCGAACGGCCAATTTACCTGAAAAAAAAGCACGGCAAAAAGACGCGCCTCAACACCCGGAAGCAGAACAACCACATCCACCGCTCTGCAAGCCGGTCTGCTTTTTCGTATCACATCCTAAAAAACATAAAGGAGATGAATAATTCCAGCACTTGTTTCTTACGAAAACAGTGTAATTTAATTATCTTTGCAGGCACCTAAGTCATCAACACATGTCAATCATACAGAAAACATTTCAATTCATTTTCTACAACGTCATGGGATGGAAAGCCGATATTACCGTTGACATCCCCGATAAGTGCGTGGTCTGTGTCGCCCCGCACACCTCAAACTGGGACCTGTTCGTATGCAAGTTCTTTGACTGGGCGCACAACCTGAGTGTGTCGTACATGATGAAGAAAGAATGGTTCTTCTTCCCGCTCGGCCCGATATTCAAGGCTACCGGAGGAATCCCGGTATACCGAGGCAAAAGCACTTCACTTACCGAACAGATGGCCAAACGCTTTGCCGAGCGCACTCGCTTTAGACTGGCAATCACACCGGAAGCAACCCGCAAAGCAAACCCCTACTGGAAACTCGGTTTCTACTTCATCGCCCAGGAAGCCGGTGTACCGGTCCTGCCCTGCATCCTTGACTATGGCAAAAAAACCATCAGGTGTAGCATGATTCTCTACCCAAGCGGCGATGTCGATAAAGACATGGAAACACTGAACGAATACTTCAAAGACAGTACGGCCAAGAAACCTGCTCAATTTGTACTATATAAGAAACAAAATAAACACATAACAAAAAAACATTAAATCACCATAAGACTATGATTACCCAGTTCATCAACGCTCACATCCTTACCCCTAAAGGATGGATTGAAAACGGTTCCGTTTTGATTGAAAACGGCAAGATTCTGAATGTGACTCACCTCAATATGCCCGTGGTAGGAGCAGAAATCGTCGACTGCCAGGGAATGCACCTCGTTCCGGGGGGCATAGAACTGCACGTACACGGAGGCGGTGGACGCGACTTCATGGAAGGAACAGAAGAGGCTTTCCGTGTAGCGATAGACGCACACATGAAACATGGCACCACTGCCATATACCCCACCATGAGCTGCTCAACCGACGAAATGTACAGAGCCAGCATCGAAACCGCCAAGAAACTGATGAAAGAACCAGACACACCAATCATGGGACTTCACCTTGAAGGTCCGTACTTCTCGACCAAAATGGCCGGTGCACAGAACCCCAAACTGATTACACCGCCCGTCAAAGAGACATACGATGAATATCTTGCAAGCGGCGTAGTAAAACGCTGGGACATCGCTCCGGAACTTCCCGGTGCCAAGGAATTCATCGAGGCATGCCATGCCGCCGGCTGTGTAACGGCAGTAGGACATACGGCATGCGACCCCGAACATGTAGAGATGGCCTACAAGGCTGGTTGCAGACATGCAACTCATTTCACCAATGCCATGAGTTCACTCCATAAAAAAAGAGAATTCAAAGTGGCAGGATGTGTCGAAGCCGTTTATGCCATCCGCGACTTCAACGTAGAAGTCATTGCCGACGGCATCCACGTTCCACCGGTAGTAATGCGCCAAATCTACAACAGCAAAGGCGTTGAACACATGTGTCTCGTAACAGACAGTCTGGCAGTAGCCGGTTGCCCGGGCGCAACACGTACATTCAACGACAACGAAATCATTGAAGATGGAGTATGCAAACTGGCCGACCGCAGTGCACTGGCCGGCTCTATCGCCACAATGGACCGCCTGTTGCGTACAGCCGTACAGATGGCAGGATTCAAGTTGGAGGAAGCATGCCGCATGATCAGCGAGACTCCAGCCCGCATCATGGGCATCTTCGACCGCAAGGGCTCATTGGAAGAAGGCAAAGATGCCGACATACTGCTCCTTGACGAAGACCTGCAGTTGCAAGGCGTATGGGCTATGGGCAAGAAAAAACGCTAAGAGACCGAAAGCAAGTATAAGATAATCATACACTCGAACCATGTATACCATACAAGCAAACCCAAGCGGGACACGGACCATTTCGGTAGAAGACAGCCACCTGGAAACAATTCAAAAATATGAACTGCTTGACGGACTGGTCAACAGCACTGGTATCATTGATGAAGAAACGCTGGGAAAACTCAGACTAACCCTTCGATCCATCCTTGAAATGCAGGATATCGTTGATAAAGATTTACTGGCTCTGAGCCTCGACGTTATTTATCACAACGACATGAAAGCATTGGGACTGAAAGGCTTGATAGAACTCTACAAGTATTGGCTGACAAAGAAATAAACAGAACCAAACACCCTGCATGAAGGAATATCGACTGACTGACTGGTTGCCAACGACACGCAAGGAAATGGACTTGCGAGGATGGGATGTGGCAGACGTTATCCTATTCAGTGGTGATGCTTATGTAGACCATCCTTCCTTCGGCGCTGCCGTCATCGGTCGGACACTGGAAAGTCTTGGGCTGAGGGTCTGCATTGTCCCCCAGCCTAATTGGCGTGACGACTTGCGCGACTTCAAAAAACTGGGACGACCGAGATTGTTCTTTGGCGTAAGTCCCGGAGCAATGGATTCTATGGTGAACCGCTACACAGCCAATCGCCGGTTAAGGTCTGATGATGCCTATACACCCGATGCACGTGCGGATATGCGACCGGACTATCCTTCCATCGTATACACAAAAATCCTGAAACAACTCTATCCGGATGTACCCGTTGTGTTAGGGGGGATTGAAGCCAGCATGAGAAGATTAACCCATTACGACTACTGGGAAGATCGTATCAGGCCTTCCATCTTGTTAGACTCAGGCGCTGATTATCTGATATATGGCATGGGCGAGAAAGCCATTACGGCCGTGGCCACAGCCATGCTTGAAGGAAAGCCTGAAAGCATTAAAAAACAGCCGCAGATAGGATATCTTGACAAACATACCGAGCCAAGAGAAGGAGACATCCTGCTCTATGCCCACGAGGAATGTTTGAAGGACAAACTAAAAGAGGCCGCCAACTTTAAACATATCGAAGAGGAAAGTAACAAGTATAACGCACAACGTATTCTCCAACATGTGGGCAATCGGACAGTGATTATAAACCCTCCCTATCCTCCGCTCACGACAGAGGAACTGGACAAAGCCTACGAATTGCCTTACACACGCATGCCACACCCTAAATATAAGGGGAAACGCATTCCGGCATACGACATGATTAAATTCTCTGTCAACATACACAGAGGATGTTTCGGCGGTTGTGCCTTCTGCACCATATCCGCCCATCAGGGGAAATTCATCTCTTGCCGTAGCAAAGAGAGCATCCTGCGAGAAGTGAAAGCCATTCAAGAACTGCCGGACTTTAAAGGCAATATCTCTGATTTAGGTGGACCGAGTGCAAACATGTACGGTCTGCACGGAAAGAATATCGACCTTTGCCATCAATGCAAGAAACCATCTTGTCTGCATCCCAAAGTGTGCCCGAATCTGCAAATCGACTTCCGCCCGTTGCTCGACATCTATCAGTCTGTCCTTGCGCTGCCGGGAATCAGGCATGCTTACATAGGAAGCGGAATCAGGTATGACCTCCTGCTCCATCGGATTGAAGACCCAGAACTGAGTAAGGCACAACAGGAATACACCAGACAAGTCATTACGCATCATGTGAGCGGTCGCTTGAAGGTTGCCCCTGAGCATACCTCAGACCGCGTACTCAATCTCATGCGTAAGCCTTCTTTCAAACAGTTTCACGAATTCAAGCGTATTTTTGACCGCATCAACCGGGAAGAGGGATTGAGGCAACAGATTATTCCTTATTTTATATCCAGTCATCCGGGATGTACAGAAGAAGACATGGCTGAACTGGCTGCCGAAACAGCACAGATGGATTTTCATCTGGAACAAGTGCAGGACTTCACCCCTACCCCTATGACTGTTGCCACAGAAACCTGGTGCACGGGATACCATCCCTACACTTTAGAACCGGTATTCTGCGCTCGTACCCAAGAACAGAAACTGGCTCAAAGAATGTTCTTCTTTTGGTACAAACCCGAAGAACGGAATCGTATTATGCGTAAGTTGAAAAGTATGCATAGAGAAGATATCATCAGTAAACTATACAAACATAAACATAAGAAATCATGAAGTTCTCCAAACTACTTATTTTATTGGCTTTGGCAATCAGTAGCAGTGGCTTCTCACAAGAGTTGAGACAATTTGGCATTATTCCGTATCCGGAACATGAAACTCCACAAAAAGGAACCTATAAATTGCCGACTGAAATTAGCTACACGACCAATTATACAGCAGAAGACTTGAAAGACCTTCAGCAATACCTTCCCAATTATCCGTTGAAACTGAAAGCGCAACAAGGAAAAGCAGTTTTGGAAATCAATCTGACTGGAACACCTCAGGACATTCAAAAGGGACGTGAAGCAGCATCCAACGGTGAATATCTCCCTCTTGAAGACGAGGGTTACACCTTGAGCATCGCTCGCAAACATATCAAGATAGAAAGTCCTACCACCAGAGGCGCATTTTATGCGCTTCAGACTTTGGCCAAGTTGGCCGAGGATGGTAAGGGAATTGTCCCTATAACAACAATTACGGACAAGCCACGATTCAAATACAGAGGTCTGCATTTGGATGTTTCCAGACATTTCTTCGACATTGACTTTCTGAAGAAGCAAATAGACTTGTTATGCACCTATAAGATTAACCGAATCCATTGGCACCTGACAGATACACACGGATGGCGTCTTGAAATACCGGCTTATCCAAAGCTGACAGAACTTAGTGCATGGCGAACGGCTTCTGACATTAATGAATGGGCAGAGAAAAAGTCCACCTTCTGCACGAAAGATGACTCGCAGGCATACGGTGGCTACTATACAGCTGATGACGTGAAAGAATTGGTTGAATATGCCAGATTAAGACACGTCACGATTATTCCAGAAATAGAAATTCCCGGACACTCATGGGAAGTCGTTTCGGCATACCCAGAGTTGAGCTGTGATGACGAACCCGGATACCGCAACGAGGTATGTATCGGCAATGAAAAGACATTCCGTTTCTTTGAGACGGTACTTGATGAAGTCACCAGACTATTCCCTTCTCATTATATTCACATCGGTGGTGACGAGGCCAGCCGTATGCATTGGAAAAAGTGTAGTCTCTGTCAGGCGCGTATCAAGGAAGAGAATCTAAATGGTGAAGATGAATTACAGAGCTATATCATCAAGCGTATGGAAAAATACCTCAATTCAAAAGGCAGAAACATCATCGGATGGGACGAGATACTTGATGGAGGACTGGCACCAAACGCGACAGTGATGTCCTGGAGAGGAACAGACGGTGGTGTCAAAGCTGCAAAGATGAAGCACAACGTCATTATGACACCCAATGTACACTGCTATTTTGACATGTATCAGGATATTCCGGAAACACAGCCTAAAGCATTTGCATACGTTGTATCTCTTGACAACGTGTATGCATATGACCCTGCACCCAAAGAATTTGGAGAGGAGTTTGGCAAGTATATACTTGGTGTACAGGGAAACACATGGACAGAATGGATTGCCTCCGGAAGTCATGCTGAATATATGATTTATCCACGCATCATTGCCATCTCCGAAGTTGGTTGGAGTCAGATGAACAGACGGGATGCTGAGAACTTCAAGGAACGTATTACACGAGAAATAAAAAGAGTTCTGCATAAAGGATATAATGCATTTCCACTCAGTCCTTATGTCAAAAGCAAACAGCAAATAGATAGGGAAAACAAGTGCATAGAACTATCACTTTCAGCCGAACGCAGTGACGTGCAAATACACTACACGATGGACAGCGAAGATACAACTCCTACCATCAACTCTCCTATATATAGCGAACCGTTCATTGTAAAGGATTCTGTAAAGGTATATGCACAACTCTTTGAAAATGGAACACCAATAGGAACCCCCTTGTATATACGAGCAGACTATCATAAGGCCATTGGCAAGAGTATTACTTATAATGAAAAATGTGACTACTATCATAAAGACAAGAGATATACGGGCGGTGGTGACACGGCTTTGATTGACGGAATAAGAGGAAGCATCTCTTATGCTGACGGGAAATGGCAAGGCTTCTGCCCCAACAATATGGATGTAACCATAGACTTAGGGGAAGTAACCGGTGTGCACTATATTAAGGCAAACTTCGCGCAATGTAAGAATGTTGGTGCAAACCTACCGGAGAAAGTAGAAATATACGGTTCTGTAGATGGCAAACGGTATATGCTCATTGCTACCGATGAGCCTACTGAAGAAGAGAAACTCAAGGAAACCACTTTCAAGGAAATGGGTTGGACCGGTGACCGTATGCGTATCCGATATATACGCTATCAAGCCAAACAAGCAAAACCACAATACATGTTCTGCGACGAGATTGTTATACAATAAAGATGAATTCATCTGTGCAAGAAAGAATGTGTAACGGACAAGATATTTTCCAGCGAGTCGAGTTGCTTGTCGGAGAAGATGCTTTAAGGATCTTCGGCAACCAAAGGGTCATCGTCTTTGGCGTAGGAGGTGTCGGTAGTTGGTGTGTAGAAAGTTTGGTGCGAAGCGGGATCGGTCACTTAACCATTGTCGATTCAGACTGTGTGTGCCCATCCAACATCAACCGGCAATTGATGGCAACAACGACTACAATCGGGCAACCCAAGGTTGAGGTGATGAAGAAGCGGTTGCTTGAAATTAATCCGGCACTTGAGATTACAGCTATACAGGATGTTTATGCTCAGGAAACCAGTCATGAATATGACTTCAACCGATACGACTATATCATTGATGCCATAGACAGTATAAAAGACAAGGAACTGTTGATTTTACAAGCCTGTAAGAGCAAGGCCAAACTATATTCGTCCATGGGAGCAGCACTAAAAATGAATCCTCAAATGATACAGGTTGCCGAGTTCTGGAAGGTCAAAGGTTGTCCGTTAGCAAGAGCCCTGCGCACCCGATTCAAAAAAGGAGAACGCCCAGCCCGAAAATTTAAATGTGTTTTCAGTGAGGAACGTCTCAAGAATCATGACAAGACATCGAGAACTGATGCAAACGGGACTTTGATGCACGCAACTGCAATTTTTGGGCTTACTTTGGCGGGGCTTGTCATTCAGGACATTCTTGAAAAACATGAATTACATCAGTCAGACTAACAAAACGTTTGCACTGTTATTATTAAGGTGAGAAAATACATTAACTTTGCAGCACTAAATTGAATAACATAACTTAATAACTAAAATGATACTTTTCTTCAGAACCCCACAGAATAGTGTTATCGCAACATCATGCAATACACAGATTCAAGTTCATGATATTGAAAAACTTTGTTGGCTTTATGGTGAAGCTCGATTGGAAGACGAGACAAACCTCAATGGCTGTTTTGTCGGTCCACGCCGTGAAATGATTACTCCATGGAGTACCAATGCCGTAGAAATCACCCAAAATATGGGTTTGGAAGGCATTGAGCGTATTGAAGAGTATTTCCCAGTGAAAGATGAAAATGCAGACTATGACCCGATGCTACAGCGTATGTACAAAGGGCTCGACCAGCAAATCTTCACGACAAACCGTAAACCGGAACCAATTATTCACATTGAGGATCTGGAAGCATACAATGAAAAAGAAGGATTGGCCCTCTCTAAAGAAGAAATGGATTATCTGAAGAAGGTAGAAAAAGATTTAGGCCGTCCATTGACAGACTCAGAGGTTTTTGGTTTTGCCCAAATCAATTCAGAGCATTGCCGTCATAAAATCTTTGGTGGTACATTCATCATTGATGGCGAGGAAAAAGAATCCTCACTCTTTCAGATGATCAAGAAAACCACTCAAGAAAATCCTAATAAGATTATTTCTGCCTACAAGGATAATGTCGCTTTTGCAGAAGGCCCTGTCATCGAGCAGTTCTCTCCAGCTGATCATTCCAAGCCTGATTATTTTCAGGTAAAAGAAGTGAAGAGTGTCATTTCGCTTAAAGCCGAAACGCATAACTTCCCTACTACCGTTGAACCATTCAATGGAGCTTCTACTGGTACTGGCGGTGAAATCCGTGACCGTATGGGTGGCGGTAAAGGCTCATGGCCTATTGCTGGTACTGCGGTCTACATGACTTCATATCCAAGAAATGAAGAAGGCCGTGAATGGGAACAGATTCTTCCCGTTCGCAAATGGTTATATCAGACACCGGAACAGATTCTAATCAAGGCAAGTAATGGTGCCAGTGATTTTGGAAACAAGTTTGGCCAACCATTGATTTGTGGATCGGTGCTTACTTTCGAACATAAAGAGAAAGAAGAAGTATACGGCTATGATAAAGTCATCATGCTTGCAGGAGGCGTAGGATATGGTACAGAACGTGACTGTTTGAAAGGTAAACCAGAAGCCGGCAACAAAATTGTCGTGCTGGGTGGTGACAACTATCGAATCGGACTGGGTGGCGGATCTGTCTCGTCTGTTGATACCGGCCGTTATAGCAGTGGCATCGAATTGAATGCTGTACAACGTGCAAACGCAGAGATGCAGAAGCGTGCATATAATGTGGTTAGAGCACTCTGTGAAGAAGACGAGAACCCTGTTGTAAGTATTCATGACCACGGTTCTGCCGGCCATGTAAACTGCCTCTCCGAATTAGTTGAGGAATGTGGCGGTCTGATTGATATGAGCAAACTTCCTATCGGAGACAAGACACTCTCCGCTAAAGAGATTATTGCCAATGAGAGTCAGGAACGCATGGGACTTCTGATAAAAGAAGATGCTATTGAACATGTTCGCAAAATTGCTGAACGTGAGCGTGCTCCTATGTATGTTGTGGGCGAAACAACAGGAGACCACAGATTTGCATTTGAACAGGCAGACAAGGTTCGTCCTTTTGATCTGGCTGTTGACCAAATGTTCGGCTCTTCTCCCAAGACATATATGGTTGATAAAACTGTTGAGCGTAAGTATGACGTTGTAACTTACCATATCACCCGGTTAGATGAGTATATTAAGAATGTACTTCGTCTGGAGGCTGTAGCATGTAAGGACTGGTTGACCAACAAAGTTGACCGATGTGTGTCAGGTCGTGTAGCGCGCCAGCAGTGCCAAGGTGAGATTCAGTTGCCGCTGAGTGATTGTGGCGCTGTAGCACTTGATTATCGTGGTAAAAAAGGAATTGCGACAGCTTTAGGACACGCCCCTCAGGCTGCTTTGGCAAATCCGGCTGCAGGTTCTGTGATTTCAGTAAGTGAAGCTTTAACCAATTTGGTTCTGGCACCATTGGCAGAAGGTCTCGACAGCGTTTCACTCTCAGCCAACTGGATGTGGCCATGTCGTTCTCAAGAAGGTGAAGATGCGCGTCTATATGCTGCAGTAAAGGCTTTAAGTGACTTCTGCTGTGCGCTTCAAATCAATGTTCCTACAGGAAAGGACTCATTGTCCATGACCCAAAAATATCCTGATGGAAGTAAGGTGATAGCTCCGGGTACTGTGATTGTATCGGCTGGTGGTGAGGTATCAGATATTCGCAAGATTGTTTCTCCGGTTATGAAGAATAATCTAAAGAGCCGTTTCTATCACATTGATTTCTCATTTGACACGTTGCAATTGGGCGGTTCTGCCTTTGCACAG
>JAQXZK010000185.1 GCA_029227175.1 Bacteroidales bacterium
GATTGCAATTTTATGGGAGTCAAGAGCGTAGTGCTCCAGTATCTGAGGATTGGCAACAATGTAAAGATTAGCACAGGAAGCGTCTTGATGAGAAATGCTAAAGATAATTATCTATATGTAGGAGTCCCGGCTCAAAAAATGGATATGTAACATATCGAACAGTTATTCACGAATATTAATATTTAACAAAAAACACGTTATGGAACTTAATGAATTTGTAGCGAACTTCGCTGACCAGTTTGACGACACTGATGCATCTGAAATTACGGCATCTACCGTATTCCACGATCTTGACGAGTGGTCTTCACTTACAGGAATGGGTGTAATAGCCCTTGCCAAGACACAGTATGGCAAATCAATCACCGGCGCAGAGCTGAAGGATTGTGTTACTGTGGAGGACGTATTCAATCTCATCAAGAACAAGTAATCCCGGAAATATGGAACAATTCAATCCGTTTTCCCTCAAAGGCAAACAGATTCTTGTCACTGGTGCTTCATCTGGAATAGGACGTGGTATTGCCATAGCCTGTTCCAAGATGGGGGCATCTGTCTTGATTAACGGTAGGAATGAAAAGCGACTGGAGGAAACGCTTCAACTTATGGAGGGTGAAAACAACAAGCCGGTAGTCGCTGACTTATCAAATCTGGATATGGTCAAGAATATGGTGTCAGAGTTGCCTATGCTTGACGGCATCGTGCATTGTGCAGGCATCGGCCAGCGCGTACTTTGCAGGCAGCTCCAGAAACAAGATGTTGATGAGATGATAGATGTAAACTTTAAGGCTCCTGTCTTGCTTCAAACAGAAATCCTAAAGCAAAAGAAAGTCAACAAGAGTGCATCTATAGTCTTCATCGCTTCAATTGCAGCTGATTCCCCTACAATCGGCAACTCCATGTATTGTGCTTCAAAAGGTGCAATTATATCATATGCAAAATGTCTCTCAATCGAATTGGCCCCACGCCTTATCAGAGTGAACTGTATCAGCCCTGCAATGGTTTGGACTGATCTCATTTTCAAAGGCGGTATAACAGAAGAACAATTAAGGGAAGACGAGAAGAAGTATCCCTTGAAACGGTATGGCACACCGGAAGACATTGCAAATCTTTCTATTTATCTTCTTTCTGATGCGTCATCATGGATGACCGGATCTAACGTAAAGCTAACGGGGGGGGTAAATAAGTTATAATCAAAAATGTTACAATATGGCATTCATAAAAGCAATATCAACATTTGCTCCAGAAGAGTCTTTGACTAATGCTCAACTTCAGCAAGAATTTCCTGAAGTTGATATTGATAAGATTGCTAAAGGAGTGGGCGTTTCACAACGTTATGCAGCACCTGAAGGCAAAACTGCATCTGACATGGCATTTGATGCAGCTCAAAAAATGTTTTCAGAATGGGATATTGATCCCAAATCAATCGACTTTATAATCTTTGCCACACAAAGCCCTGACTATTTCCTCCCTGCTACGGCTTGCATTTTGCAGAATAGGTTGGGCATACCCACAACCGCCGGTGCGTTCGATTTCGACCTCGGATGCTCTGGCTATGCCTACGGACTTGCAATGGCAAAAAGTTTTGTCGATTCCGGCTTTGCCACCAATGTATTGCTTCTCACTGGTGATACTATTTCCAAATATCTCCACAGGGAAGACAAGAACAGAATGCTTTTTGGCGATTCTGCTTCAGCATCTTTAATCTCCAAAGACGGATTTGCTGAAATCGGACTTTCAGTGTATGGTACAGATGGAAGCGGTTTTGACAGCATCATTGTAAAAAATGGAGCTTCACGTCATTTCGGTCTGACTGGTCACGAGGAATTGGATAATCAAGACAATCTGCGACGCGATGACCATTTCTATATGAATGGCGAACAGGTATTCAACTTCACAATTGACCGTGTCCCGAAACTCATAGATGACACGCTTCAAAAGAACGGATTCGGCAAAGATGAAATAGACCATTTTGTATTTCACCAGGCAAACAAATTTATGCTCAATACCATAAGGAAGGTCTGTGGAATAGCAAAGGACAAATTCTACATTAATTTGGAGAATATCGGTAATACCACTTCATCATCTATTCCCAATGGCTTGAAAGACTGTCTTGACAGAGGTATCATACAAAAAGGAGAGAAAGTGATGATAGCAGGATTTGGAGTCGGGCTATCTTGGTCTGCTACAGTTCTGAAATTCTAAATACAATATGGCATATATAAAGGGTATTTCATATTATCTACCCGAAAAGGTAGTGACAAATGAGGAGCTTCTAAAAGAGTTCCCGGAATGGAGCGTAGATAAAGTGGCTGCCAAGGTTGGTGTAAATTCACGCCATTTGGCTGCCGCAGATGAAACTGCCGGCGACATGGCAGAAAAAGCCGCATGCCGTCTGTTTGAAGAATATGGCGTTGATCCAAAAGATATAGACTTCTTGCTGCTGTGCACTCAGAGTCCTGACCATTTCCTGCCTTCCACAGCTTGCATTTTACAGAACCGCTTGAATATTCCCACGTCAGCAGGTGCTTTCGACTATAACCTTGGCTGTTCCGGCTGCGTGTATGGAATGGCAATGGCAAAGAGCTTTGTGGATAGCGGTCTTGCAAAGAATGTGCTACTGCTCACAGCTGAAACCTATCAGAAATATCTGCATCCAACGGATAAGAGCAACCGCTCTATTTTTGGCGATGGAGCGGCTGCCTGCCTAATCTCCACAGATGGAATAGCTGAGATAGGCAATTTTGTACTTGGCACTGATGGTTCTGGAGCTGAGCACCTTATAGTAAAGACCGGTGCAGCACGTTGCAAACAGCCAACTGGCAATGTGCAAGAAGATGAAGATGGTCACCAAAGATATGATGACTATCTCTATATGAATGGTTCGGCCATTTTCAACTTCACTCTTGAGGCAGTGCCTGCCATGATGAGCGAAATTCTCGCAAAAAACAATGTGGCGAAAGATAATGTGGACTATTATGTGTTCCATCAGGCAAACAAATTCATGCTCAACACAATACGCAAGGTTTGTGTATTACCAAAAGAGAAATTCTATGTAAATCTCGAAGAAACAGGCAATACCGTTTCTTCTACAGTTATGATTGGATTGAAACAATGCCTTGAAGCCGGCACTATCAAACCGGGAATGAAGGTTATGGTGACAGGCTTTGGCGTAGGGCTAAGCTGGGGCGGAACAATATTGCAGTTTTGAGCAGTACAACCATATACGAATCTGTATCGTAGAAAATATCTGATTTTGTCACAAGTTAAATCTCGGCTCATTACAATATCATAATAATATATATTTATGGAACGGAAAACGATTTATCTCTGCCTGGCTCACATGAGCGAGGCGGGTGTGGAACAGAAATATGTGAAGGAGGCGTTCGACACCAACTGGGTGGTGCCTCTCGGTCCGAATGTGAACGGATTTGAGGACGACCT
>JAQXZK010000186.1 GCA_029227175.1 Bacteroidales bacterium
GATATTCTTAGGGACGAGGACAAGAGCCAAAAGCTCAATATTATTAAATATGTACTGTTTCAGATTGATAGCGTGAAAACGCAACGATGGTTTTGTTTCCCATTATGCTGCGGATTCCGTTTGTTTCTGTTTCTTAAGTTACGTTTAAGTTCAACCATGTATTCTGTCTGTGTCCCGTTGCCAGGGTGCAGGAGTGAATACGTGCTCCTGTCTGTTATGTGTTACCGAACTTGCTATGTTGGACTACACTACGCAAAAATAGTCCATTTATTTCAAATGTCCTAAGAAAAGGAAAATATGTTCTTCCTGCGCCCTTAGTTTCTTTAACATTTTCCGCAGTGCTTTTCCTTTGTTGCCTTTATTAATGCTGAATGGCTCACACCCGATGAGCGTGAGCCACCAGCATATTCGCCCTCTGCCGTTGAATCTATTGGCGGTATTCTTAGGGAAGAGGGCATTTATCGTTATTGTTTTGTGTCCTCATGATGAAAGACGGATGAATTGACAGGTACAAAAAGCACCGACCTCAATTCTTGAAGTCGGTGCGAAAGTGCGAATTATATCAATATGATTTATTTCCGTAAATTTAATCAAGGTTAATATTTTGCTGTTATCTTCTTTGGGGCGTTTTTCCCTCCTTATTCTTCCTTTTGAGCGTATTATTAGCCGATTTGAATTCGCCTTTTGAAGGATTTCGGGTGTATGGTAAGATAACCCTATCTATCGTTTCCCACGGGGCTTGCTTGCTAAAGCCATTTTGTATAATGGATTCTACCTCTTGTGCAAACAATCCAATGTTTTGTTCTTTTACAATATAACAACATTCATATCGCTCGTCTTTTTCTATGAGTCCACCTGCCTTCAGTTTCTCAATAAGATAATTGTTTTTCAGATTCCCCTTTATTCCCATATGAATTTTCGTGGTCAATTCATCAAAGGCTTCGTATGTAAATGATGTCATTTGAAACTTGGGGGTCTTTGAATCATTCTTTTTCGCAGCAGGTTTCTTATATTTGTTATGATTCACAATACACCTTTTAAAAGTCTTGGCCATCAGCTTCACTGCGCGAGCGGCAACGTTGACGATGTTTTCGTCGTCATTCAGCGTGACCCAGAACAGCCAATATCGCTGTTCCCAAATATTGTCGGTGGGCTTATAGCATTTCAGAAAGTCTTTCCATGGGAATGTGTTGTTGAGAATCTCCGTTAGTTCCAACTGGAAATTGTAGCCCAAGAAAATATCCTCATCACGACTCTTGTCGTATATATCTTGAAGCTTACTCTTATCCATCATGAATATGTTTGGCCACTCTTTACGGAACTTCTCGCATTGCTTCTCCAGGTCGTCAGATGCCACTTCTCCCTTAATGCCATAGTAAATGCCCTCGGAGGGCTTGCCGCGGTGGTATTCTATCACGAAGTCGTAGTCGCGTCCGTCAATAGACTTGAAAGGCTTATTCGGATCTTCAGGTCTATACCTATATATAATATGGTAGAAGTCGTCCTTGATATCTTCTCTTGCGAAACCCTCTGCTGCCACCAAATGTTTCATCTTGTCGAGGTAGAACTGGGTAAATTCATGGATGAACTCCGCCTGTTTCTTGTATCCCATATCTTGATTATACTTGCTATGGAAAGAAAACTCCTCAAGCATGTGGAATACAAGCGAAGCAATATAATCCATCATATTATCTTTGGAATCCTCATAGACAAATGACAAGTTGAAATGCTTAAGAAAAGCCTTCTCTTTTTCCTTGTCGTTTTTGCTGAACAATCCCCATGTATAAGGAATTGTGGTGTCAATATCTTTAAAATCAGCCTTCGTGCAATCCATGTCGCAAAGAAGGGATGGTTTGTTTGCCTTTTGTGCTCGACATCTTGCTTCTTCTGCCTGATCACCTATACCCACAAAGATATCAATATCTTCGCTGCCATCATCTGATGTCAACACTTCAATGGTGGCTGTTGAAGGGATTACCGAGTCTTCTATTCTCTTGTTCTTGATCTTGTCAAGGTCAGATTCGGACAAATCCATTCCCTTAGACAAAAGTAGTACTTTATATTTCAAAACGCTGATTAAATATGGAATTGGTGTCAATTTTTCATAATCTGTCACCTAGCAAAGGTACACTAATTTGCAGACGCTACAAAATAAACTAAAGAAAAACTCTTTCGAGTAAGCCAAAAAGGAGTCGCTGATAAAGATAGCCCAAACAGCGCCCTGCCGCTCTTTGTTCAGTTCTTTGGCAGACCAGCTGAACCTCAAACATCCCTTGTACCTTCTTGCCGGTGAGGTAGACTGGCATCGTTTTGCAGAAGCCTTTTCCCTCTGTACTGTTCTACCAATGGGCGTCCTGCCAAGCCCATCCGCTTGATGTGCGGGCTTCTGATTCTAAAACACGTGCGCAACCGGTAAAGTGAATTTGTCTTTCCTATTAAACTTTTATATGTTTATTGGGTCATTATGATAGATAGCCATCATATTGGGCTGTTTTTATCTTGACAAATCTTAAAGAAATAGCAAATGAAAAAGTTGTTAGTATTATTGTTCTTGTTTGTTTCAAGTGTAACTAGTGCACAAGATAACCGTTTCGTATGTGATGATACGTGTAGTCCAGATGAAAAGGGACCGGTAACTTACAATGTGGTTAGTCCTGTGGGATTTTCCACCATTGAGCCTATCACCATGGCTCCACGCCTTAGCACCCTTGATGGCAAGACGATAGCTATTGTGGGCGAGGACTTTATGTACAACATCACCCATCCTGCTTTGAAGCAGCTGATCAAGGAGAATTATCCTACGGGCCAAAGTTATCATGTATGATGCATTGCCGATAGCCGGTCCGTATCCTGCACCGGGCATTGTAAGACAGAGCACGGAGGAGTTCCGCCAGCGGCTAATCGACCTAAAGTTAGACGCTATTATTGCTGGGAATGGTGGCTGTGGCATCTGTACGCAGTACGGCAGAGCCGAAATTCAGGTTGAAAGGTACAAGTTGGTTGGTCTTGTAGCCCATTCTGTCTTTCATTCGTAAAAACGGAGTACCTTTGCAGTGTATAAAGCATAATATAATGAGTTCAATAATAATCATCTGCATATTTGTCCTACTTGTGGCATTTAAGATTTGGATGTCTTCGCCCAAGAATATAGGCAAATTCGGGGAAAAGCGTGTGGCTCGAAAGCTGGATCGGCTCTCGAAGAAATACATCACGCTTAATGATATATTATTGCCTACAAGTTATGGGACATCGCAGATAGATCACATCGTAGTTTCTCCATACGGCATCTTTGTAATCGAAACG
>JAQXZK010000187.1 GCA_029227175.1 Bacteroidales bacterium
GAAATATGAGAAAGAATTAGGAGTGGATTTCGATATCGCCCTTTCGGAGGACCACATTCGCAAAAAGGAAAAGCGCTATCATTTTATTATGGTAGACAAACCGGAAAAAGCATTGACCGATTTTATTGGCAGTGCCTTTCATAGCCTAAACAGAGAATAGGCAGTTTTTAACAGTGAAAAAGAATACTTAAAATACCGCAACCGCATACCCAAAGAGATAGGACTTATTTGCTCGGATAATCTATATGATTTCGGAATAATCACGCAGATTATGCGGCAGTCAGGTTGAAAAATTCATAAAAGTATTGTGTTTCATAATTGAGGTGGTTAAATGGTATATGTAACTTCCGATTTGCACGGACTTGAACTTACAAAGTTGAAAGCTCTTCTGAAAAAAGCATATTTTAACGAAAACGATTGGTTGTTTGTTTTGGGCGATGTCATCGACCGCCAAAATGACGGCGGTGTTGCAATTTTAAGGTGGTTATTGGAACAACCGAATGCGCAGTTAATTTTAGGAAATCACGAGGCAATGCTCTTATCCTGTGATTTTGTATTTAACGAAATTACAGAGGAAAGTATCAGGCGTTTCGGCAAGGAGCAAATGGAACTTCTAAACAACTATATGTTAAACGGTGGCGACGTTACCTTAAAAGCATTAAGAAAACTTAAAATCGAATCGCCGGAAACGCTCAACGATATTATTGGTTATTTAAAAGAGGCTCCGCTTTACGAAACCGTACACGCAGGAGAAAAGGATTTTCTGCTTTGCCATTCCGGACTTGATAATTTTTCACCCGAAAGAAACCCGGCGGACTATACTGCCGATGAGTTTATCTGGGCTTGGCCCGAACTTACCGACCGTTATTTTGATGATTGTATTACCGTTTTCGGCCATACACCGACAAAAAGTTACGGTGAAAAATACAATGGCAAAATCCTTAAAACCGATACTTGGATAGATGTTGATGTTGGTGTTCCTTATGGAAATAATCCTTGCCTTTTGCGGCTTGATGACCTGAAAGAATTTTACCTATAAAATTAAGCTATCCCAAAAACAGATTATTATAATACAGAAGAATATCCATAAAGAGTGCGCGAGGGACAAGCCCGATGACCGCACAGCAACCTGCCTAAGGGAAAGGTGCTAAAGCTTGGACGATGGAGTCATTAAAGCACTCATCGTACCGATGGGTGCTTTAAGTTGTTTATGAAGGGAAAACAAAATGAATTATAGAGAATATGAAGAAATGATCAAAGATGTGCCTTACCCGGATACAATTGAATATAAGTTGCCGTTTATGTGGCTGCATCCGCAAAATCTTCCTTTAGGTGTGACCTCGATCGGAGATTCCGGATTAAGTATCATAAAGATTCCGGAGAGAGCGATGAATAGGTATGGGAGAAATGTCCCTGTAATCACATTCAGCCGCCAAGCTTTTTCAGGGAAAAGCAACATAACGGACATCGTTTTGCCTCAAAGCATCGAGAGATTCCCTAAAGGGGCCTTTGAAGGATGCACAGGATTAAAGAGAATTACTGTTCCACGGAAAGTTAAGGTCATTAAAGAGGGTACATTTGCCGGATGCGAGCAGTTAGAGGATGTTTACTTTGAAGGCACAATGGAAGAATGGAATAGAATTAATATCATTCATCACAAACATGAGGTAGAATTTGGACAATTGATTCCCGGAACGCCTGTGCAGGAGGTGAAAGCCGAACGGATGATTTTTATTCCCGGAAACGAAGCAATCTTTTCGGCAAATATTCATTTTCTATGTAGGCTTCCGGGAGAGAATTTTAATTGCTCTTTTAATGTGAAGGTCGGCAATAAGGATATCACAGAATTTTTCAGGACGATTTAATGTACCCTATTTGGAACATTACACATGGTATACTCAATATACAAAAGACGACAAAGGTGAGGTATATATTATGATTGTCGAACCGAAAGAATGGATTTCAAAACCGGATGGTAGCGGAAACGGAGTTTTAATGGCACTGATAAAAGACAGTGAGGTTGGATTTCCTATTCCCATAGAAACACATAATGTATTTCACGAAGATGTTGAAATAAATAAAGAGCAGGATTTTGAGCTCATCTTAGAATGTGCAGACAAACCTACTGTTTACAAAGACGTGGAAACATACAACAAGGATACCGGCACAACAATGAATTTCGAATCGGTTATACCTGTCGGATTGTTTTCCGCTTCCCGGAATGAAGGCTTCGTTCAAACTCCTCATATTATTCTGAATGGAAAGGTTGTTAAAACCTATGGTAATTCCACTCAATTCGGATTTGATGAATCGGATGTCCTTTATTCGCTTTCCTGCCTCGGGAATGAATACGATGCTGTAATGCACTCTGAGTTTTCAGACAATGTAAGAATTGAAGAAGGCAATATTGTTTCCTGCGTTTATAGGGTTCAGGGTTGGCCAAATCAGAATGACTATAGCGACAAGTAAGGTGCTTAAATGATACTTTCGGAAGATGCAAATTATCAGACAATTAGCCTAAACTCATATGTTTTAAAAAGTGATGTTGCCGATAAAATGTAATGCACCAAATATCGTACATTGCGCTTGATATAATCTTATCGTAAAAGAAAAGCAAAAAAAAGTGGAGGAACTACTATGAACGCATTTGACAAAGTGATTGGTTATGAGACGATCAAAAACGAACTGCTGCAGATCTGCGACATGATTCACAACAGAGAAGTCTACGAGGAATTGGGAGCCAAGCTACCTCAGGGGATTTTGCTGTACGGCGATCCGGGACTCGGCAAAACCCTTATTGCAAAGTGCTTTATAGAAGAAAGCGGTCTTAAATCTTATGTTGTCCGGAGAAATAAGGGTAACGACGACTTTATAGGGGATATTACGGCTACTTTCCAAAAGGCACGGGAAACCGCCCCCTGCATTGTCTTTCTCGACGATATGGACAAGTTCGCCAACGAGGACAGCAACCATCGTGATGCGGAAGAATATGTGGCGGTT
>JAQXZK010000188.1 GCA_029227175.1 Bacteroidales bacterium
TCCAAGGAATACGGCATCGCAAATACCTACATCCACTGCTTCATGGACGGTCGCGACACAGACCCCAAGAGTGGCAAAGGCTTTATCGAACAACTGACAGCCCACACCAAGCAGAGCGCGGGTGTCATTGCAAGCATCGTAGGCCGTTTCTACGCCATGGACCGCGACAAGCGCTGGAACCGCGTGAAAGAAGCCTACGACCTCCTCGTCGAGGGCAAGGGCAAGCAGGCCACCGACATGGTGCAGGCTATGCAGGAAAGTTACGACGAAGGAATCACCGATGAGTTCATCAAACCCATCCATAACGCTACGGTAGACGGCACAATCAAGGAAGGAGACGTAGTCATATTCTTCAACTATCGCAATGACCGTGCGAAGGAGTTGACCATCGTCTTGACACAGAAAGAAATGCCGGAAGAGGGCATGAAGACCATTCCCGGCCTGCAGTACTACTGCATGACTCCGTATGACGCCAGCTTCACCGGCGTACACATCCTCTTCCCGAAGGAAAATGTACAGAACACCCTGGGTGAATATTTGGCAACAAGTGGCAAGACCCAGCTCCACATTGCCGAGACAGAGAAATACGCTCATGTTACCTTCTTCTTCAATGGTGGCCGTGAGACTCCATACGATGGCGAGGACCGCATCCTTGTTCCGTCTCCCAAGGTCGCAACGTATGATCTGAAGCCGGAGATGAGCGCGTTTGAGGTGAAGGATAAACTTGTTGCTGCTATCCGCGAACAGAAGTATGACTTCATTGTAGTGAATTATGCCAATGGCGACATGGTGGGCCACACCGGTGTGTACGCTGCGATAGAAAAAGCCGTGAAGGCCATCGACCAATGCGTAAACGAAACGGTCGAGGCAGCGAAGGCCAACGATTATGAAGTTATCATCATTGCCGACCATGGAAATGCCGACCATGCCTTGAACGAGGACGGTACACCGAACACGGCTCACTCCTTGAATCCGGTTCCGTTTGTATACGTTACAGCAAACAAGGATGCGCGGGTAAAAGATGGCGTACTGGCTGATGTCGCTCCTTCCATCCTTCATATCCTCGGCATGGCCCAGCCTGCCGAAATGACCGGCAAGGACCTTATTCAATGATTCAAATAGACAATGTCGTTGTGAGCCTTGATGTCTTGCGGGAAAAATTCCTGTGCGACATCAAGGCTTGTCATGGACAATGCTGCATAGAAGGCGATGCAGGAGCACCGCTCGAGCTGGACGAAGTGGCGGCATTGGAAGAGGCGCTTCCTGTCATCTGGGACGACCTGTCTCCCGAGGCTCGCAAAGTGATAGACAAACAGGGCGTAGCATATGTCGACGAGGAAGGTGACCTCGTCACAAGCATCGTGAATGGGAAGGACTGCGTCTTTACCTGTTACGACGAGAAAGGTACTTGTCTCTGTGCGATCGAGAAAGCCTATCGTGCCGGCAAGTGTGCGTTCATGAAACCGGTATCGTGCCATCTGTATCCCATCCGTGTGGCTGACTTTGGCGAATTGAAGGGGGTGAACTACCATAGATGGAACGTCTGTCAGGCAGCGCGCATTTTGGGCGAACAGAAGGGTGTGCGCCTTTACAAGATGCTCAAGGAACCTCTCATCCGAAAGTTTGGCGAGGCGTGGTACAACGAGTTGTGCGACTGCGTGAAGGAACTGGAAGAAAACGGCTATTTATAACATACACATCTTAATTTTTAGATTAAACGACGTGCATCGACTTAACACCAATAAACAGTTTATGATTGGCAATGCTATTCTGGCATTTGCCGTCATTGTCATTGTGGTTCTTTTTGTCTACATGAGCCTGCGCGTGCAGCAGGACAAGAAGGAGGGAAGACATTTTCAGGAACAATATGACCTCACGCTGACAAGCGGTTTTCGGGGAGATTCCATCTCAATCTATCTGAATGACAGCCTTCTTTTCTGTGGCAACATCGAGGAAGACTCTCTCAACCTCAAGGTGTTCCGTTTTGACAAGGAGAGTGCACTGCTCATAGTAGACAACAACACGGAAAAGGTGTCGCTCTTCTCCTTGAGTCAGGAGGGAGGCAGATATTTCTTCAGAAAAGCAGACGAAGGTGTTGTCGAGCAACAATAAACGTCTCGCCTTCGGCAAACCGCTACTCTTCATTGGGGGAATATACATGAAAATATTAAACAGCATCTTAACCATTCTTAATTATGGGTGACGAACGAATGATAAGTACATTTGTTTGTCTAACTTTGCAGTAATAAATAAAAACACCCCCATGAACCCATCCATCAAAAAACTTCTTCAGCAAGAGGCACAGGCCATTCTGGACATCCCGGTCACTGATGCCTTCGACCGTGCTGTCGAGCTGATTGTCGGGCAAGTGAAGCAAAAGGGTGGCAAACTCATCACCTGTGGAATGGGCAAAGCTGGACAGATTGCCATGAATATTGCCACGACATTCTGTTCGACAGGTATCCCGGCCGTGTTCCTTCATCCTTGTGAGGCTCAGCACGGTGACTTAGGTGTGATGCAAGAGAACGACTTGCTGCTGCTCATCTCCAACTCGGGCAGAACACATGAAAACATAGAGCTGTTGAAACTGGCCCAAACGATGAACCCTTCCCTGAAAAGTATTGTCATTACGGGCGACGAGAACAGCCCCTTGACCCGAGAGGCAACAGTCTGTCTGTATACCGGTGCCCCTGCCGAGATATGTCCGCTGGGCCTGACACCTACCACCTCAACCACGGTGATGGCTGTGATTGGGGACATCCTGGTCGTGCAGGTCATGGAGAAGACCGGACTCACCATAGAAGAATATGCCAAACGCCACCACGGAGGCTACTTAGGCGAAAAATCCCGATTGTTATGCGAAAAATAGTAGGCATAGGAGAAACGATACTTGACATCGTGTTCAGAAACAACCAACCGACAAAGGCCGTTCCCGGAGGATCTGTCTTTAATTGCCTCGTCTCGCTTTCACGGACAGGCGTTCCTGTCGAGTTTGTTTCAGAGATAGGGCAAGACCATACAGGCAGTCTCATCTTGCAATTCATGCGCGACGAACACATCTGCACGGACTATATACGCGTCTATGAAGGAAGGCGGACTGCGGTCTCTCTGGCATATCTTAACGAACGGAACGATGCCGATTATGTCTTCTACAAGGATTATCCTCAGGAACGTAATCTCCTGAATTTGCCAACCCTTCGTAAGGACGACATTCTCATCATTGGCTCGTTCTATGCCATTGACCCTTTGTTGAGAGAAGCTGTAAACAGACTCATACAACGGGCGAAGGAGGCACAGGCCATTATTTACTATGACCCTAATTTCCGCCCCTCCCACAAGGAGAGTCTTGACATGCTCATGCCGATGCTGGAAGAGAACTTCGACTGTGCGACGGTTGTGCGTGCCTCGAAAGAAGACTTCCAGTATATCTTTGGCATGAGTAGGGCAGAAGAAGTCTATGCAAAGAAGATGAAATCCCATTGCGTCAATATGATTTGCACGGCAGGGGGAGACTCCCTGACCCTTTGCACACCTGCCGGAACAAAGACTTACGAGATACCACAGGTGACACCCGTCAGCACCATCGGAGCGGGAGATAATTTCAACGCAGGTTTCCTCTACGGACTCATGGCGGGAAACATCGGATTTGACGATTTGGTCAATCTTGAAGAGTCCAGGTGGGATGAGGCTATCGGAAATGGCTTGAAATTCTCGGCTGAGGTATGCTGCAGTTATGACAATTATATCTCTACAGAATTTGCCCGAACCATACGTGCTCATTCCACCTTATGAGAATAGCAAATATAGACTTGGGACCTAAGCCCGTGCTTTTGGCACCTATGGAGGATGTAACGGATCCGGCTTTTCGCCTGATGTGTAAGCGATTTGGTGCCGATATGGTGTACACCGAATTTGTTTCGGCCGATGCCCTTATCCGTTCGGTAAACAAGACAGCACAGAAGTTGAACATCAGTGAGGAGGAACGTCCTGTTGCGATTCAGATATATGGCAGAGACGTGGATACCATGGTGGAGGCTGCTAAGATTGTGGAGCAGGCAAAACCGGATGTTCTTGACATAAACTTCGGTTGTCCGGTGAAGCGCGTTGCAGGCAAGGGAGCCGGTGCCGGCATGTTGCAAAATATTCCTCTTATGCTGGAAATCACGAAGGCGGTTGTTCGGGCGGTGAATATTCCGGTTACGGTAAAGACGCGTTTAGGATGGGATGAGAGTCACAAGGTTATTGTGGAACTGGCAGAACAGTTGCAGGACTGTGGCATACAGGCACTGACCATTCATGGGAGAACCCGTGCACAGATGTATACCGGTGAAGCCGACTGGACATTGATAGGTGAGGTCAAGCATAATCCGCGCATGCATATTCCTATTATCGGGAACGGAGATATAACGACACCTGAGAGAGCCGGGGAGTGTTTTGACCGATACGGTGTTGACGCGATTATGATTGGTCGGGCAAGTTTTGGCCGGCCATGGATTTTCAAGGAGGTGCGTCATTATCTGGACACGAACGAGGTGCTCACTGACTTGAGTAAGGAGTGGAAATTGGATGTGCTCAGACAGGAAGTGAGAGACAGCGTCAACCTGCTTGACGAGAGGCGAGGCATACTGCACGTCCGGCGGCATCTGGCTGCAAGCCCGTTGTTCAAGGGCATACCGAACTTTAAGGAGATGCGCATAAGGATGTTGCGTGCAGAAACCCAGGAGGAACTGTTCCAACTCTTTGAACAGATTGCTCCGATGCTGTAAATTCCCAAAGAACTTTTTGACGATTGGCGGAATCAGTGTGCGAACCACTTGTGGTACGCCAAACTTATCATCCGGTAGAGCATGGCAGCCGTGATGAATCCTGCAAATACGTCTATCAGGTAATGAGCTTGTATATACACGGTCGAGATACAAAGCAGGACATAGACGGGCAGGAGGCAAAAGAACACTTTCCGGCTGCTTCTCCATGCCAGATACATCAGGATGGACGATACTCCGACATGAGAGGAGGGAAATGCTGCCGTGGGGCGTTCGCCTGCATGATGCGAATATTCGACCAAGGAATAGAAGAGCCCTTTGTCATAGCCGGGTCCCGGAAGCAGTTCGGCATGGCTGCTGAAATAATGTCCCATGTCAGGAAATACTCCTTGAGCGGCTTGCTCCCACCCTATGGCAGGGAAATAGAATTGAGGTCCGACCACCGGAAGGAAGATATATATGGTATAGTATAGGAGAAAGCTGCTCTGAATGACGAATGTTGTTCTCTCAAACTGCTCGAACTTGCAGAAGAGTGTCCAGAATACCACGACTGCAATCATCGGGAAGTAGGAAAAGTAGCCGAAGTACATCGGCTCGCTTATCCAGGCACTCTGAGGCAGGTATTGGGATAGCAGGATGGCAGGCTGACAACCGAATACCGATTGTTCTAACGAGGCAAAGATGTGGTCCAGATTGTCGAAAAGACGGTTGTAGTCATACGTCTCCGGATACCAATAGGGCAACAGGGCAAGAGGGAAGATAGCTCGTAAGGCCATAGTCGCCTTGCATGGCCAATAGTTATAAAGGGCATAGAGTACTGCTCCACCCGCCAGCATCCACACTCTGTTCAGCAGCATCTTCCAGGGAGATTCCAGTTGACAGAACAGGACACAGATGATCAGTGCTGTGAGAATGTTATATAAAAGGGCTACTTTCTCGGATGCGATAAGGCCTTTTGTCCGGTTGTCTATACGCTGAAATAAGTCTATCTTCATGCTTTCTTCGTCTTAATCCATCCTGCTTCCTTGTACCAGTTCATGGCTTCGCGCACACCGCGTTCCAATGAATAGGCCGGCCGATACCCTAAGTCTTTGCGGGCCGGGGTAATGTCGCAACGCCAGTTCCGTTGCTTCATGATGCGATACTTGTCAAGGTTTAGCGTAGAGGGCTTTCCGGTGATTTGCGACAGCATCTCGGCCAAGAAGGAAAGTGTCTTGAGTAACCAGATGGGCGACACGAAGTGCAGCACCCATTTCACACCTAATTCTTTTTGTATCAAGTCACTGAAGGCTCTGCTGTTGTAGACTTCCCCATCGCTGAGGAAGTAGCACTTGCCGATGACCTGTTGGGCCGATAATGCCAGGAAAGCGGCTTGTACCACGTCCTTCACATACACGAATGTGATGTCCTGTCGCTTGAAGCCGGCCGCAAAGTCAATATGCTTCATGATGCTTTGAGCCATCATGAAGTAGTCACGTTCGCGTGGCCCGTAGATTCCTGTCGGACGGAGTATGACCACGGGAAAGTCCGGTGCCAAGGCAAGCAGGTACTTCTCTGCTTCGACTTTGCTTCGTCCGTATGCTGTGTTAGGTTGGGGAATATCTGTGTCGACGATATCTGTGTAATCCTGTTCACGGATGGGGCCCAGTACACTCAGCGAACTGATGTAGACAAAGCGTTCGGGAATCATGCCACTCTCCTGCAAGGCCTCCACGAAATAGCGGGTGTTCAGGTAATTCACCCGCATGAATTCACTCCGGTCAATACATTTTGTCACTCCGGCACAGTGTATAATGTAGTCCCAGCCTCCGAACTCGCGCTTAAATTGGTCCAGTTGTGAAGCGAGCACTTGCTTGTCTGACATCTCCAGTTCTGCAAAACGGATGCGTGAATCTGGCAAGAACTTGCGCGAACTACTTGCGCGCATACCAGCCCAGACATCAAACCCTTGATTCAAAGCTTCCTCGACAAGGAAACTCCCTACAAATCCGCTGGCACCGGTAATCAAAATCTTCTTTGACATCATGAAATTCATTGAAAAACGGCGCAAAGATAGCTATTCTACGCATAATTCCCAATATGAGAGCAAATGGGGTTTTGCAAGAGCCGGCTTTTATTCTCCTCTGATGGCTCTCTTTGGGGGGAGTCCATACTTGACTGTCTTGTGCTTCCTTAAGTATTGAAAGTAAGGATATTTTACCTCTCAGACGTAACAACCCATAATTTAGGTATACCCCCTCTACACATGTTTGTAGCGGCACATGAGACGAACCATGCAATTGACCTCATCGAATGTATGATTTGACTGTGTCATTTATATGATTCGACTTCGTCATTTATATGATATGGCAAGGCTCCCAAAAGCTCAGAGCCACGAGAGGCCGGAAAAAGTCAGCGGGATGTCAGTATATTTTACTCCTAAGAACTCGGCAAGCTAATCGGCACAGCTGACTCCTTGGGTAGGGAAACTAAACCTTACTCGCGTTATTTTAAGTCTCTTTCCGTGCTTTATTGAACGAAATTTCCTTTCTTTGCTAAAATTTTAAAAGAAAGGAACACTATGTCAAGGTCAAAGGAAAGGAAAGCCGGCAAGGGCATGAAGCGTACAGAAATGGTAACGCGAATACTCGATTTATTCCATAAGAAGCCGGAAGAAGTTTTCTCGTTGAAGACGATTTTTGAACAACTTCATTTCAAGACTCACCCGATGAAGATGTTGTGTCTCGACATCTTGTATGACATGACAGAAGACGAATACATCATAGAGGTCGAAAGAAACAGATACAGACTCAACAAACGGGGCACAGAGATGGTTGGCACATTCCTGCGCAGAGGGTATAAGAATTTCTTCCAGGCCGAGGAAGGGGGAGAGCCCATCGAATTGCCCGACCGCAATGCGGGTCATGCCATGAATGGCGACAAGGTGCGTGTTTCTTGCTATGCCAAACGCCCGGGCAAAGCTGCCGAGGTGGAGGTCGTGGAGATTCTTGAACATGCAGAGAATACCTTTGTCGGTACGCTCGAGGTGCAGAAACACTATGCCTTCCTTATCTCGGAGAATCAGACACTGCCTAACGACATCTTTATTCCTAAGGACAAACTGAAGGGAGGCAAGGACGGAGAGAAGGTGATTGCCAAAATCATTGACTGGCCGGAGAAAGCCAAGAACCCCATCGGACAGGTTATCGAGGTGCTGGGTAAGTCAGGTGACAATAACACAGAGATGCACGCCATACTGGCTGAGTACGGATTGCCCTATAAATACCCGGAGAATGTCGAGAAAGCGGCCAACCATATCTCCGGTGAGATTACGCAGGAGGAGATTGCCCAACGGGAAGACTATCGGGTGCCGGTGACCTTCACCATTGACCCGAAGGACGCCAAGGACTTCGACGATGCACTCTCCATCCGACCATTGAGTGAAGGACTATGGGAGGTGGGCGTGCATATTGCCGATGTCAGCCACTATGTACAGGAGAACAGCATCATTGACAAGGAAGCCGTCAAGCGGGCCACCTCTGTTTACTTGGTCGACCGGACCATCCCTATGCTGCCGGAGCGATTGTGTAACTTCGTCTGCTCCTTGCGGCCGGATGAGGATAAACTGACGTATAGTGTCATTTTTAAAATGAACGACAAGGCAGAGGTGAAGGATTATCGCATCTGTCACACCGTTACCCGCAGCAATAGACGCTTCACCTATGAAGAAGCCCAGACCATTATCGAGACAGGGGAGGGAGAGTTCAAGGACGAAATCCTCCAACTGGACAAACTGGCCAAAATCCTCCGTGAGGCGCGCTTCAAGGCGGGGGCTATCAACTTCGAAAGCGTTGAGGTACGCTTTGATATTGACGAGAACGGCAAGCCGTTGAGTGTCTACTTCAAGGAGTCGAAAGACGCGCACAAGCTGGTCGAGGAGTTTATGTTGCTGGCCAATAAAACGGTGGCCGAGCACATCGGTAAGGTGAAGGGTGGGAGCAAGCCAAAGGTGTTCCCCTATCGTGTGCACGACCTCCCCGACCCGGAGAAGATGGACAATCTGGCTCAGTTCATTTCCCGCTTTGGCCTCAAGCTCAAGACAGTCGGCTCAAACAAAGAAATATCCAAGAGCCTGAATCAACTGCTTGACACCATTCACGGTCGCAAGGAAGAGAACCTCATCTCTGCCGTCTCTATCCGTGCCATGGCCAAGGCTCGATACACTACTCACAACATAGGCCATTATGGGTTGGCGTTCAGCCACTATACCCACTTCACCTCGCCCATACGTCGCTATCCGGACCTGATGGTTCACCGGCTCCTGACCCGATATATTGACGAGGGGAAACGAAGTGCCAACGAACAGAAATACGAGGACCTGTGCGAACACTCCAGCGCCATGGAGCAGTTGGCTGCTTCGGCCGAGCGTGCTTCAATCAAGTACAAGCAGGTAGAGTTCCTGAGCGAGCGGATAGGGCAGACCTTCAGCGGAGTGATCTCCGGAATCACAGAGTGGGGCTTGTATGTCGAACTGAACGACAACAAATGTGAAGGCATGATTCCGCTTCGTGACCTGGATGACGACTACTATGAGTTTGACGACAAGAACTACTGCCTCCGGGGCCGCCGTACAAAGAAGACCTATCAGCTTGGCGACCCTCTCAACGTACAGGTAGCCCGCGCCAATCTAGAAAAGCGTCAACTTGATTTTAAACTTGTGTAATCAGACATCGAAATGTTTCAAGCCAAGCTTCATTCACCTCTCTCTCTCCTGGCTGCACTTTACATCCTGGTGCTGTGGCTGGCATCGTGTACGGGGAGCAAGCCTCAGTCGGCCACGATGACAGGCATCCTACCCGACTTCAACGATAACCCCATCTACGTCTATGGTGGCGATTTCTATAATCGCATGGATACAATACCCGTCCGGCAGAAGACGGTAGACTGCACCATTGAGGTGGACACGCTCTCTCTGGTGTATATGTACCTGCCCGATGGGACTCATCAGCCGCTGTTCATCGCACCGGGAGACAAACTCACCATCGAGGCCGACTCTGGGAAGATTCTCGTAAGGGGAAGCAAAGAGAACGACGAGTATAATCGCTTTGTCGAGGAGGTGGAAACCGCTCAATTCTTATTTTTGAAGGAAGGCATAGAGAAGAAGTTAAGGAATTATGTGAACGAGCATCCCGATTCGTATGTGACGATCTGCTTGCTCAAGAAATACCTCTTTGACACGGACGAACCGAATTTGAAATTGTTGGGTTCACTGCTACAGAAACTCACCGGGGCCAATCGAGACCGCGAGATGGTGGTGCAACTTGAGAGCCAGATGGAGGAACACCATCAGGGAGCCGTCGGACAGATATTCCCTTACTACTCCTTCAAAGACAACACAGGGAAGACAATAAACCGCTTGCAGTTCAAGGATAAGTTCCTGCTGTTGCATTTCTGGGCTTCTTGGGACGAGGAGAGCCGCCTCTACAATGAAGACCTTCGCCACTTCGTCCGGCAGGAAAAGGGCAATAAGGACCTTGCCTTCATGGGCTATTCTCTCGATGCCGATAGGGACGCGTGGCTTCAGGCTATCCGCGAAGACTCTCTCTCGTGGGTGCAGGTCCATGACTCGTTGGGATTTTATGCGTTGCTTGTCCAGCAGTGTGCGGTTTATTCCCTACCCTACAACATGCTGATAGGCCCTTCCGACAAAATCATTGCCCGCAATATCCCACTGGAGGAGATTCCGGACATCATAGAAAAGAATCGCTAACATCAATACTGTCGCCATGCTTTCAAAAGTTTATGCTGCTGCCGTACAAGGAATCGATGCCATCTCTGTCACGATAGAGGTCAGCTGTACCAAGGGTTTCCAGTTCTTCTTGGTCGGCCTTCCCGATAATGCGGTTAAAGAAAGTCATCAACGCATACTTTCTGCCATGCAATCCACGGGATTCCGCCTGCCGGTCTCCAAGATCGTTATCAATATGGCTCCTGCCGACATCCGGAAGGAAGGGTCTGCCTATGACCTGCCCATAGCTATTGGATTGCTTGCTGCATCAGAGCAACTGCCGACCGAACATCTTGCCCATTATCTCATCATGGGCGAATTGAGCCTTGACGGGTCTCTGCAACCCATCAAGGGAGCACTCCCCATCAGCATACTGGCGCGTGAGATGGGTTACGAGGGCCTGATTGTTCCTAAGCAGAACGCACGTGAGGCAGCAGTGGTAAACAATCTGCACGTCTATGGGGCAGAAACGCTGGAGGAGGTGGTGAATCACCTGAATGGGACTCGGCTCATGGACCCCGTTCTCGTCAACACACGCGAAGAATTCTACGCCCAACAGTCCCATTTCGACTTCGACTTTGCCGATGTGAAGGGACAGGAGAACGTAAAGCGGGCACTTGAAGTGGCAGCTGCCGGTGGTCACAACATCATCCTCATTGGCTCACCCGGAAGCGGGAAATCGATGCTTTCCAAGCGATTGCCGTCCATCTTGCCACCCCTCTCTCTGGGCGAGAGCCTCGAAACCACCAAGATACATTCTGTTGCGGGTAAGATAAACTCCAACGGAGGACTCATCTCCAGGCGACCGTTCCGCTCGCCTCACCACACGGTTTCCAATGTGGCAATGACCGGTGGAGGAAGTTATCCGCAACCCGGAGAAATCTCGTTGGCCCACAACGGTGTACTCTTTCTTGACGAGCTGGCAGAATTTAAGCGGGATGTCCTGGAAGTGCTTCGCCAGCCGTTGGAAGATCGGAAGATAAGCATCTCGCGTGTAAAGTATAACGTCGACTATCCGGCCAGTTTCATGCTGGTCGCATCGATGAATCCCTGTCCCTGTGGCTATTACAATCATCCGGTCAAGCGTTGCGTGTGCTCCCCGGGACAGGTGCAGCATTACCTCAATCGCATCAGTGGCCCTTTGATGGACCGCATCGACATCCATGTCGAGGTTACTCCTGTGAGCTTCGATAAGATGGCAGAATCCAGAACCGGAGAGTCAAGTGCCGTCATTCGCGAGAGGGTCGTTCGGGCTCGTCGCGTTCAGGAAGAAAGGTACAGCAATGAGCAGAACATCTATTGCAATGCCCAGATGAACGCCCGTCTCCTTGACCGTTATGCCCAATTGGAAGCCTCGGGACTGGAACTGCTCAAGAATGCCATGAACCGCCTCAACCTCTCCGCCCGTGCCTACGACCGCATCCTTAAAGTCGCCCGTACCATAGCCGACTTGGAAGGCAGCGAACAAATTCAGTCGCACCACCTGTCCGAAGCCATCGGCTACCGTAACCTCGACCGTGAGGATTGGGCGGGATAAGTGCTATCTCGTTTATAGTCAAGATTTCCAGTCGGATTTCAATCGCAGAATCCGTCTGTCGTCTGTCTATCATCTTCGGATAATAGGAGGTAAGGCTCTTATATTCGTTGCCCTGTTATCGTTATAGCAGGTGGAGCAACGGTGGCAGCAGATATACATCTGATAATCAAAGTAGTGTACCTCTTCCTTATAGAAACAAATAAACAAAAAGAGCATAGAACGTTGAAAACCTTAGGATAACATTTCATGCCGGAAACCCATCAGAAGAATAAATTGTTTGCAAAATGTAACTCCAATTGAGAAGAATTATATATCTTTGAAGACTTGAAGTGTTCTTTTTACCAGAAAAAAGACGGTTTCAGACAGAAAAATGCTTAAAAAGGGGGTCAAAAACCTTGAAAAAGAACTTTTTTTTCGGGGCAAGTCCGACAAGTTATCATAACTTGCCGATGCCGTAGGCATACAATCTTTTGAACCATTTGAATCCTGCAACCGTATAAACCTCTCGGTTGAGGCCTCCCCTCAGAGGCATATTTTAAAGAAAACCTCTCATCCATAAATCCTCATACGTGCACATGGAAAAGGAGCATGGCTGGTATATAGCGGTCGTTACCCCCAACACAGAGAAATCGTGTGAGAAAAAACTGAAGGCTCTTTGGGAAAAAGAAAGTGACACCCACTTCAACTGCTACGTCCCTATCCAGCGCGAGATGCACGAATGGCCGAGTACAGGAAAGCGAGTCTGGATAGACAAAGTCCTTTGCCCCTGCTATCTCTTTATCCAGTGCACAGAGCAAGTACGCTATAAGATAGCCTGTAATGCCAAGTTCATACTCCATTTCTTAAAGGACCGTGCCCGTGTGGACGAAAGTGGAAGAACAGAATTTGCAGTCATCCCCCATGACCAGATGCAGAACTTCAGACGTATGGTAGGTAATGCAGAGACGCCGGTAACATTAGACCCCTCCCGCTTGCATATTGGGAGCAAGGTGCGGGTCAAGAGCGGTCGTTTGGCGGGTATGGAAGGCTATCTCTACCGTGTTCCTGATGGATCAGACAAACTGGCCATTATGCTCGATATCCTGGGTTGTGCCAAAGTAGACTACCCCATCTCCCTTCTGGAACTGATAGACGACTAACTCCCAATGATAAAAAGGAAAAGGTAATCACAGGCAAATCACCCGTTTAAATTCCGATTAAAATCCGATGATATTGAACAAACATCAAGGGAAAGGGGAAATAAATCATCCGTTTAATCCGATTAAATTCCGATGAAAAAAAAACTCACAGGCAATTATCCATCCGACTATATTCCGTTTAAATTCCGATGATATCGAATCAACATCAGTGGAAAGGGCAAAATCCCTCCGACTAAGTTCCGATGATAATAAAAACAGCGAAATAGGATGTTACTCTATCCGCAACTGACTGACAAGATACTCTCTGCTGCCTATCAGGTACATAATGAACTTGGCTGTGGTTTCCTTGAAAAGGTCTATCAGGAAGCTATGGCCATTCAGATGAAAGAGATGGGGATTCCTTTCGAGCGTGAGAAGCATCTCAACGTCTATTATCATGGTCAGTGTTTGCAGTGTGACTATATTGCAGACTTTGTAGTTGATGATAAGGTAATTTTAGAACTGAAGGCAGTTGCTGAGATGAACAATGTCTTCAAGTCGCAGACAATCAACTATCTAAAGATAACAGGCTACAAAATAGGTTTTCTCATGAATTTCGGTCAGGAGCACTTCCAATTCCAACGCCTTGTACGATACTAATCCATCCGTCTAAATTCCGACTAAGTTCCGATGATATCGAACAAACATCAGTGGAAAGGGGAAATAAAATATCCGTTTAATCCGTCTAAATTCCGATGATAAAAAGGAAAAGGTAATCACAGGCAAATCACCCGTTTAAATTCCGATTAAATTCCGATGATATTGAATCATCACTCAGTCATCAGTAATCAATTTGTAATCAGCAATCAGTAATCAGTCATCAGTAATCAGTCTGACATCTGTAAGAACTGTAAGAATAAGCGCGAGCGCACACGAGAGCGAAGGCTCACAATCCCAAATCTCAATTTCATGACCGAAACGAATCAGCTCACCCCTCACCAGTATGGATAAAAATACAGATATACAAGCAATTGAGAGCATGTCAGATAACTTCTGCGGTTATGCGGCATTGCTTCGCAAAATAAAACAACGGTTGCAGATCGCTCAACAAAGGGCAATCTATGCAGCCAACGAAGAAATGCTCAGGATGTATTGGGATATTGGCGGCATGTTGCAGCAAAGCCAAGAAGCAGACGGCTGGGGCAAGAAAACCTTGCAACGGTTGGCTGTTGATTTGAAGAAC
>JAQXZK010000189.1 GCA_029227175.1 Bacteroidales bacterium
TAAGTATAAGCACCATCACACTTTTCTTGGAATTCGCCCCTTGATTCGTATTTCAAAGCTTCCGCATGACACTTCTCTTTGCTGTCCCATTTCCTCTGCCATTTTATTTCCATATGGCTACAGATTTCATCAAGGAATCCGTGTTTGCGAGCATGAGTATAAGCACCAACACAAGCTTTGTTAAATTCTGTTTTGGTGTTATACTTCAATGCCTCTATAGCACATTTTTCTTTATTCCAAAGTGTTCGTTGCATACCTAACATAGAGTTTTATACTAAATATATTTTATCACTTCTTCCAAAGGTTCACAGGAGCCTGTCTCTGGCCCTGTCCACATATCCTCCATTCGAAAGGTTATCAATCTTGTCAGTGATTCTATCAGTCTCTCAAACAGTTTATCGGGACAACGTAGATGCCATCCTCACGCTGGTAGAGTGAGCCACGCGCAGTAAGCACCATCAGAAATGAAGGATGACGCTCAGAGCTTTTCGTTGCAATCTTTTCTTTCAGGAGGTTCAGTGATTTTGCACCCTCTTCGATGAGTTTGTCACCCCCGAGTTTTATCTCCACAGCTCCCCATCTGCCATCTTCCAAATGAATGACGGCATCACACTCTAATCCTGCCTTGTCACGATAATGACGTACTTCACCACCATGCACGCCTGCATAAACAGAAAGATCACGAACAGCAAGGTCTTCAAAGAAAAGTCCGAAAGACTCAAGGTCGTTAATCAAATCTTCGGGAAAGATGTTCAACGCACGACAAGCTATAGACGTATCTACAAAATGGCGTGTGGGTGTGGAACGAATGGATGTCTTTGAACGGATGTTAGGATTCCATGCCTCGATGTCAGATATGATATAAAGGTCTTGAAGGGCTTCAAGATAGTCATCAAAGGTCTTCGCGTCCATTGTGCGTTCATTCGACTGGCGCACGTCCTCAATTATCGTCTGCTTCGATACTTCAGATGAGATATTGCGGGCATAGCTGCGGAGTATCATCTTCAACACATCAGGCCGTTTCTTGCGGAAGTTCTCATTGTCACAATCCTCAAATACAAAGAGGCTGTTGAAGTAGTTGCGTGTGACATCGAGTGAAACGCTCTTGTCTGAAATGACGGATATAGGCCAACCACCCCTGCAAGTAAGAAAAGCCACGTCTTCAAGCGTAAAGTCATTGTTTTCATCAAATACCTTCAATGGTTTACCCTCAAACAGTTCATATAGGGATACAATCCCCTTTGACTCTCCAGACTCAAAAAGCGACATCGGACGCATTTTAACGGCTGTTATACGCCCTGCACCGGAATGATGAATCTCGCTTTTATCGACAGGTGTAGAACTGCCCGTCAATATGTATTTACCAAATTCATACTCCTCGTCCAAGTTTTGTTTGACACAATTCCATATCTCAGGTACTGTCTGCCATTCGTCTATCAGTCGTGGTTTGTCACCGTTGAGCGTCTGCATGGGATTCAGTCTTGCCAATTTTATACGGCTGTTGGTATTAAGTTTCACAAAACTATTCTGAAACCTCATGCTTGTGGTTGTCTTTCCACAAAACTTGGGGCCGACAACAAGCACAGCACCTGCTGAACGCAATGCCCGTTCTATGTCCTTTTCTGCATATCTACTGATGTATTTCATTATGGCCTATTTTGCTATTTTGGGTGCAAAATTACAAGAACGAATTAAATTCCCAAGATTTGCAATAGAAAATTCCCAAGATTTGCAATAAACGATTCCCAAATTTTGCAATATAACACAGGATCCAATTGCCAGAGTAAACTATATACTTTTGAATCTGCCCGATTCTGCGCATTCACTATCCAATAGGTAAACCATCATTGGCTACCCTCAAGCTGCGATTTTACCCATCCCGTCAAAGAGGTATTTAGCGCTGATCAAGTGAATAACTTACGAGTTGTGAAGCCGTAAGCTTACGGCTATAGGTAGTGAATAACTTACGGCTCAGCAACTCGTAAGCTTACGGCTTAATTAGCCATTTATTAGCACCAATTCGTGCTTTTCGCATAGGTGTTCGTGGCCATTCTCCCACGCATGAACATAGCATTAACTGATACGTTCCTCCGCTCTTCCTCTGCTGTAACTCTATTGTTCCTCTAAACCAAACTCGGTGCTCCTCTAAACCAAACTCGGTGAAGCTCTAATAAACGAGTAGAGAAACATGCTTGCAGCTACGGAGAAGCAGTAGTGTTGCAGTAGAGTAAGAACATGCTCAAACATATTTCAGTTATTCCAAATATAATTTGGAAATTCAAAAGAGATAAGCCTTTGAAAAAACATTGCCCATCGCCTGCGAAAACGATGGGCAACGAAATAAAAAATCATCGGCAATGTTTGAAAAAACGATGGGCAACGTTTTCCAAAA
>JAQXZK010000190.1 GCA_029227175.1 Bacteroidales bacterium
CGATCGTGAAGGTTATCCTGAGGTAGCCGAGGCATTCAAGCGTTATGCCTTTGAGGAGGCAGAACATGCAGCTCGTTTCGCCGAGATGTTGGGTGAGGTTGTATGGGACACAAAGACCAACCTCGAGAAGCGCATGATGGCTGAAGAAGGTGCTTGTGCAGGCAAGATGGACATTGCCCGTGTAGCCAAGCAGCTCAATTTGGATGCTATTCACGACTCAGTACACGAGATGGCTAAGGACGAGGCTCGTCACGGTGCCGGCTTCCAGGGCCTTTTCAACCGTTACTTCAAGTAAGGAAGCATAAGAAACAAAGCAGCAATGACTGTGCCGGAACCCTGCGTTCTTGGCACAGTCTTTTTTTTACCCCTCTCCCTCAATCATGTAAAAATAAGTAGTCCGAAGGTGTGTCAGTCTGGCTAATCCTGGCATAAGGAGAAAGAGGGGCCGAGGCAGCTTCGTCCATAAAGGGAAGCCGTACCTTTGTGATGCTAATTAGCACAAAGCATGTGAAACCTTTAATGAAGTTGCAAGATGAAAATGAAAGAACAGTTTTATTATTGTCCGCATTGCGGCAATATCGTGTTGATGGTGGTTTCTGCGGGTGTCATTCCTGTCTGCTGCGGAGAGGAAATGCATCTCCTGACTCCACATACCCAGGAAGAAGGGAAGGAAAAGCATCTCCCGGTTGTCGAGTGTTATGACAAGCACAAACTCAAGGTGACGGTGGGCAGCGAGGCCCATCCGATGGTGCCGGAACATCACATCTCGTTTGTTGCCTTGGTGACTACGGCCGGCATTTTGCTACACAGACTCCTGCCTCCGGAAGCGCCTGAGACGAAATTCCGTTACAGAGGCACTCCGCTGGCTGTGCTCAGTTATTGCAACGTGCATGGACTCTGGATGACTCCGGTAGAGGAGTGCTGCAAGAAATAGTTGCAGGCAGAAGTTTTTTTAGGGGATTAAGATGAAGCGCAGCAAGTAGCCGTCCCATGCCGCGCGGGGGAGGTTACTTGCTGTCGTCTGTGTCTGCCGACGGCGGTAGCATCTGTCGGTATAGTTCGAGGTATTGCTCTGCCGTCCGCCTCCATGTAAAATGGCTCACGCGCTTCAGGCCGTAGTCCTGCTGGGTACGGTAGAATTGTCTGTCCGTTTCGAGCAGGATCAGTTTGGCTGCAATCTCTTCCGGGCGATAGGGGTCGACGAGGATGGCATCCTTTCCGGCTATCTCGGGCAGTGCCGAGAGGTTGGAGGTGATGACGGGTGTTCCGCATGCCATGGCTTCAAGCAGCGGTATGCCGAAACTCTCGCGCAACGACGGGTAGAGGAAGGCAAAGCAGGCGTTGTAGATGGTGACGAGGTCGGTATTGGCGATGTAGCCGGGAAACCACAGGTGAGACTTGATGTGGGTGATGCTGCTACGCTGCAGCAGGTCGTCGATGTATCCCTCTTTCAGGTCGGCAATGAGCAGGGGGCGCTTGACGACTGACTCCTTCAGGTAGAGGGCATAGGCCTGCAAGACTCGCTCGGCGTTCTTCTTCGGGTCGGTGTTGCCCAGGAAGAAGAGAAAATCGTCGGTGGGGATGTAGCGGCGGAGCGTGGCGCTGTCCCTCTTCTGAAGGGAGCGGAAGTGGGTGTTGTAGCCGTTGTGTATAGCCGTGACCTTTCCGGCTGGCAGGTTCAGTGCCCGGACGATGCGTTCCCGTTCAAACTGTGACACGGTGATGATGCGTTGGCAGTGGGGGAGAATACGCGGAACGACCAGCCGCCGGTAGTGCCACCCCATTTCCTGATACCACGACTTGCTGCTGTGCTGTCTCGGCTCCAGGAAGATGATGTCGTGGAGCGTGAGGACGAGCGGCATGGCATGAAAGAGAGGTGCAGTGTTTGAGGTGCAGTGCAGCAGGTCTACCTTGTATCTTCGGGCGGCACGGGGCAGTGCCCACTGCTCCCACAGCGGATAGGTGGGGCACCTTAGCGTGATGACGTGCATCCGCTCGGTTGACTCCAGACAGACGTCCTCGCCCGGTGCGACAAAGACGAAGTACTCGTTGGTGAGGTCGATGACCTGCAGTTCGCGGAGCACTTCCAGAATCACGAAGTCCATGCCGTGCTTGTCGCGACGGAAAATACGTTGTGCCTCTATGCCTATTCTCATGGATGAGCGGATTTTTTTTACATTGTCAGCGTTTGGGGATGTCTACAAAGTGTTCGCTGCGCCCTTTGAGGTGCTCGGAGAAGTAGTCGACCAGTCGCCAGTAGAAATACTCGTTCATGTCACCGAAGCCGTGGCGTTGCTGGGGAAGGATGAGCATGTCGAAACGCTTGCCGCCCCGAATCAGTGCGTTGACGACGCGGGTGGTGTTGCCCGGATGCACGTTGTTGTCAATGTCACCGTGTACGAGGAGCAGGTGTCCCTTGAGTTTAGAGGCTATCTCGGGGTTGGTGCTGATTTTGTAGACGAATGTCGTATCACCGTCCTGTGAGATTTTCTCCTTGACGCCATGGTGGGTCTCGCTCCACCAGCGGTTGTAGATGTTGTTGTCGTGGTTTCCGGCACAGCTCACGCCAGCCTTGTAGAAGTCGGGGTACTGGCACATGGCTGCAACGGTCATGAAGCCGCCACCGCTGTGTCCGTGCATGCCTACTTTGTCAATGTCGATGAAGGAGTGTCGCTGGGCGAGTTGCTCGATGGCTGCCTTGTGGTCGGCCAGCGGGTAGTCGCGCATGTTGCCGTAGCCGAAGTTGTGATACCACTTGGAGCGGCTTGGGTGTCCGCCACGTTGGCCCACGGTGACAACAATGAATCCGGCCTGGGCCAGACGGTCGGTGCGCACAGACATCGGGGTGAAGGGATAGACCGTGGCCTCTACCTGTGGTCCTGGATAGACGTAGTCGATGATGGGGTAGACGCGGGTGGTGTCCATGTTGAAGGGCTTGTACATCACGCCATAGAGGTCGGTCACTCCATCGGCCGCCTTCACCTTGAACGGTTCGGGGAACCGGTAGCCGGTAGCGAAGAGGAGCGAGAGGTCGGCTTCTTCCAGCGTCATGATGCGGTTGCCGTTGACGTCGAGCAGGTCGGTCTTGGGCACAGTGTTCACGCGTGAATAGTTGTCGATGACGTACTGGGCATTGTCGTCAACCATCGTGCTGTGCATGTAGTTCCCGGCTGTGACGAGTTTGGGTGTTCCTCCGTCCAGACTGACCTTGTAGAGGTGCTGGTAGTAGGGGTTCTCGCCGGTGTCCATCCCATTGGCCACGAAGTAGACCGTGCGGCTCTTTTCGTCGATTTTTAGCACGCGCTCCACATGCCACGGACCTTTGGTGACGCGGTTCTTCAGGTTACCCTGTGCATCGTAGAGATACAGGTGTGCCCATCCGTCACGCTCGCTCCAGTGAACCAATTCCTTGTTGTTGACCAGGTGTAGCGGGCGGAGTTCCTGATAGGTATTCATGCGTTCGGGAATGACGGTGGTAATGGAGTCCTGCCCGATGGTGTAGCTGCAGATGTCAATGCGGTGCAGGTCTCGGCTGCTGCGCGAGAGGTAGAAGCGGTTGTTGTCTCCCAACCAGACAGAGGAAACTTCCTCGGCTGCCGCTTCACGGTGCAGGAGGGGCTTGCGCTCGATGTCGAGAGTCTGGTCCTTATACTTGGTGCAGGTGATTTCCTTGCGTGAGTTGTCGCGTGTGTCAAAGAGGTAGAGGTGCTCGATGGGTGCTTCCTTCTCGCCGGGCATCTGGTATTTGTAGGTCTCGAGGGTCGGTCGTGGATTGGCCATGGCGTTGATGACCCAGAGTTCCTTCACAGCGCGCGAGTCGGTGACGGTCAGGGCGAAGTAGCGTGAGTCTGGCGACCACACGATGCCCCAGTGCCCGTGGCGCTTGCCGTTCAGGAGCGTGTCGGTGTTGAGGCTGCTGTAACCTTGTCCGTAGCCGAAGTCCTTCACGCCATCGCGCGTGATCTGAATCTCGACAATCGTGCTGTCGTTCTCGTCTTTCTTGGCTTTCAGGTAGTCGTTGTAGGACATGCGGTAAAGGTTCAGGTCTTTGGCATAGACCACGGTCTGTTTGTCGGGAGAGATGGATGCCCAGGTAGGTTTTTTTGGTTCCTTTTCCTTATCCTTGAGGTGTGTCAGCCGACGGGTCTTGCTGTCGTAGGAGAAGTAGAACACGGCTTTCTCTGTTGCCGGACGGCGGGGGGACGCCTTGCTTTCTTTGCCCTCCTTGCCGTTTTTGTCGGCATCCTTGCTGTCTTTCTTCTCGACGTCCTGGGTGGACTGAATTTCGAAGGTGAAAGTCTGTCCGTCTTCCTTCGCCTTCAGGTTGCGGATGGGCAGATGGCGTGCCTCAAAGGGGTCTTTGACTATCTCGGTGAGCTGGGCAGCCAGTTCGTCGCGGTCGAAGAGCGGGCGTTTGGTACGGGTCGTTCCGTCGACGAGATACCAGTTCATGCCGTCGGTTGTCTTGTATTCGTACCAGAATCCGTTGCCGGTTTGCAGCCAGTGAGGGGTCACGCGGAGTGTAAACACCATATTGTCAAGTTTGGACTTGGTGAACTTCTCTGCCTGCAGGTATTCGGGCAGGCGTTCCTGTGCTTGTGTGCCGAGGAGTGTGATTATACAGCCCAGGGCGGCGACTAATGTTCTTCGTATCATGATATTTAATTCTTGTTATCAGGGAGGTTCGTGTCTCTTGTCTGTGTACACGAAATCACGTTTTCCATGCAAAGTTAAGAAATGATTCCCAAAAAAGAAGTCTTGCCGGGTGAATATTTCAACTCCTGTCTCTTGGCCGATATGGGTCTGGATAGGCAACACTTCTATAGAAAAATGGTCGGGCATGCTCATTCTGTGTTTGATTTGCATTATCTTTACCTCCCGAAATGAAAAACACTTGAAAAACTGATATATCATGAAAAGACATTTGATTGGATGGCTATGCGTGCTGTGTGCCTTGTGTGCCATGGCACAGCCACGTGCAGAGTACCCTCGTCCGCAGTTTGAGCGTGCGGAATGGGTGAATTTGAATGGTGAGTGGACCTATGTGTTCGACTTCGTGGGTTCGGGTTTGGAACATGGCTATCCTGGTAGCCGGGGGTTCAAGGACAAGATTATCGTGCCGTTCTGTCCGGAGAGTAAACTCTCGGGCGTGGGGTACACGGACTTTATCAATCATATATGGTATCAGCGTCCGTTGCAGATGCCGGCCGGATGGGCAGGCCGTCGCGTGATGCTGAACTTCGGAGCGGTGTACTACAATTCGGCAGTCTACATTGACGGCAAATTGGTAGGCCGGCACTTCGGAGGCAGCACACCGTTTGGCTTTGACGTTACACCGTTCATAGGCGATGGCAAGTCCCATTCACTGGTGGTATATGCTTATAGTGACACGCGCACGGGCAAGCAACCAGCCGGCAAGCAGAACATGCGCAAGGACCAGTTTGAATGTATGTACACACGCACGACTGGTATCTGGCAGACCGTTTGGATGGAACCGGTAAGTCCCAACGCCTTGGAACGCGCTCATGTCATCACCGATATAGACCAGAAGCAAGTGGTCATTCGTCCGAAGTTCTACAACGAGGAAGGTGGTACCTTGACGGTCACGATGAAGGAGGGCCGCAAAGTGGTGGCAACCCAGACGGTGAGGGCCACGAATTATGCTACGGTGGTCTTGCCGGTGAAGGCCCCGAAATTGTGGCATCCGGAGCATCCGTTCCTCTACGACTTGACTTATGAAGTGAAGGATAGAGAAGGCCGGACGGTAGACATGGTGAACTCCTATATGGGTATGCGTAAAGTTCATGTGGAAGGAAACAAGGTGTATCTGAATAATGAACCATACTATCAGCGTCTCGTTCTGGACCAGGGATTCTATCCTGACGGAATTTGGACTGCACCGAGTGACGAGGCCCTGAAGCGTGACATCGAGTTATCTTTAGCGGCAGGCTTCAACGGTGCACGCTTGCATCAGAAGGTGTTTGAGGAACGCTTCCTCTATTGGGCTGACAAATTGGGTTACCTTACATGGGGCGAGGCACCGTCATGGGGTATGGATGCCAACGACCCTGAAGTGGCACGCAACTTCCTGACTGAGTGGCGCGAAGAGATAGTCCGTGATCGTAATCACCCGTCCATTGTGACATGGACCCCGATGAATGAAGAGTGGTGGCCAGACCGTGTACAGTTCCCGAGATTTGTCAGTGATATATACGAATTAAGCAAGACACTTGACCCGACACGACCTATCTGTGACGTGAGTGGTGGTGTGCACATTAAGACCGATATCTGGACAACACACAGTTATGAACAGAATCCGGCCAAGTTGAAAAAGCAGATTTATGATGGGACACGTTGGTTCCAGACTCCGAACCAGTACTATGGCGTCCCTCGCAGCAACACAGGTTTCAACCGCTTGAAGGACAACGAACAGTACGACTTCCCAACTTATGACAAGAACACTGCTATGCCTTACCTGCTGGATGAGTTTGGTGGCATCAAATGGGTACGCGAACAGAACGAGCAGACTGGTAACTCGAATGCCTCGTGGGGTTACGGCGAACCGCCACATTCACTGGAAGAATTTTACGCGAGGTTGGAAGGACAGGTAGATGCCTTGATGGAGATTGCCGACAACGTTTGGGGATATTGCTACACCCAGCTTACGGATGTAGAACAGGAACAGAACGGAGTCTACTTCTACGACCGCACGGCTAAGTTTGACATGAAACGTATCCGTGCCATCTTCTCCAAACAACCGAAGAAATGACATGATAGGCAGAAGGAATTATCATGCTGAACGGGGGTAGAAAGAATGACTATCTACCCGTTGCATCGTAAGAGCAATCAAAAAGGCTGCACCGTTTAGTTCGGTGTAGCCTTTTTGATATAAAGAAGGTTTATCCCCCAATCAGTCATTTAGATTTGGGATTATATCTTATAAAACTTGCCCTGTCGGTAAAGATGGCGCAGAATGAAGAATAGAATGAGAACGTTGGAGAACGTGATGAGTGTTGGGTAAAAGCCCCCGAGATATTGCTCAAAGCCGTGGAAGAGAGAGTTGGATACACTCTTGAAACTGATGACATTGCCAATCAGATAGGCCACAATGGAGTTCATGCCGTAGTATTTGAGCCAATTCAAGCCGTAGGAGTACCCCTTGCAATCAACAACGTAGTAGAAGAGCGATAGGGCGAGATAGCTGAAACCTCCTGCCCAGAGGGCCATGGAACTGGTCCAGATAGGTTTGATGATGGGCATCTGAAGGCTCCAGAGACCACCGGCAGCCAGCAGGCCCAAACCGATAAAGGAGAGAGTGCGTGCTGTCTTGAAGCGGTCTTGCGTGTGCTTGATAAGGTTTCCTGCGATTGAACCGAGCAATCCGGTCACCCCGAAGGTGAGGCTACTCCATATCCAGGTATAGTAATAGTGCTCGCCGTAGTGCCACTGTCCGGCTTCGTCCCAGTATACACCATCACGAAAACGACCGAGGACAGTACGGTCTACCATCTCGGCAAAATTGCCGGAGGTCGTGAAGTCACCCATGAAGGTCATGGGAATCCAGTAGATGATGGCAAGGGCAGCCACCAGTACGAGACGCCCCTTGTCCGAAAGGTGAAGCTGAGCCAAAGCAGCAATGGCATATCCGCAGGCAATGGCTTGGAGTGTATTGCTGTAGAAATAAATGTTCTTCCAGTCCAGTCCGAGCAGGTTGCCTTGTACAACCATACCTAAGATAAAGAGAATGACGAATCTTCGGAATATCTTGAGATGGGCATCCTTCGTGCGGCCTGCATATTTGCTGAGTGAGAAGGGGATGGTGATGCCACACATAAAAAGGAACATCGGCATAATCATATCCCAAAAGCGGAATCCTACCCATGTCTCGTGACTAAAGTGGTAGAGGATGTGGTCATTTATGAACGGACTGTCGATGGCTCGGCAGAGGGTGCGTAAAACCGGTTGGAAGAAGACGAGCAGGAAAAGCGTGAGTCCGCGAAGAATGTCTAAAGAAGAAAGGCGGTTGCCCGGTGTCTGTTTCATAAGGTTTCTGTTTGGGTTTTGGAGAAGAAGTCTCGTACTTGTGTTTAGAAGTTAGTAAATCTTTGATGCAAAGGTAACTGATGCATCATAAAAATGCAAGTAAAAAAATTTGGAACTCCAATCAGCCATATAGATTTGTTTTTAACAAAAACATTGTTCCGTTTTTTTCTTTCTTCATAAGAAACAACAATCAATATCAGACTTGAAGCCAATTCTGAAGACCGATTTTGGTACAAAAAAAGTGATAGACAGAAGTCTACCACTTAGTTTTTTTACGATTTCTTGGTGTGATTCGGTTGGGATTCGAACCCAAGACCCACAGCTTAGAAGGCTGTTGCTCTATCCAGCTGAGCTACCGAACCGTCCTTTTTCAGGGCGCAAAGATACAACTTATATTTAAAACACCAAAAAGTTAGACTTTAAATGTGTGATAGCCCGTGGCATTAGGGGTGTTTTTCGGGGGTATCTTCTTTGCTTTCATCGTCAGTTTTCTTGTCAGTGTTTTTATTGCAGTCTTTTTCCGTTTTCTTATCTGCGTTTGCATCGGTTTTCTTGTCTGCCGGACTGTTTGCCAGACTGCTTGCCAGACTGTCAACCAAGCGGTCTGCGTATTTGTCTATGTGCTCGTTGAGAAGGTTGTCAAGGTATTCCTCGTCTGCTTTTTCTTCTGCTGCAAGTCTTCTCTGTCGTTGTATTTCGGCTAATTGTTTGATGCATGCATCGCCAAATTCTGCTGTGTTGATGAGTTCCTTGAATATTTTCTCGGCTTCGTCAATTTCTCCCCACTTGAGCAGCAATACTCCTTGGTGGAAACGAACGAATTGTGCCAGTGCTTCTATATTTGGGCGTTTTTCGTCTTCTTCGTCAAGATTGTTTAGAATGCCTTGCAGGTCCACGTTCAGTCGTTGAATAAACGGCATGGCTCTGAAGTCATTCGAGAGGACAAGCACGTTGAGAAACTCCATGGTGTAGTTTATCTTGTTGAGTGGCTGAAGTGCGTCCAGATAGTAGTAGGCCAATTTGTATTGTTGAAGCTGTGCGTAGCTGAATCCAAGATAGTAGGTTAGTTCAAAGAAATGTTCGCGCCATTTGTCTGAGAGGGTGTGAAATTTGGTTTTCAAAGTCTCAAAGGCATTTTTCAGGTATGTGATGGCTTCGTAATAGCGTTTGTTTAGGAAGAACTTACGTCCCCAATATAGCATACGGGCGAGGTTGGCTTCGCTGCAGTCGGCAATGAGCATCTCGTCGGGAGTCAGTTTGGAATAATCGCCTTCTGCCAGTTTGTCATGGGCTTCGTTCCACATATAGATAAATTCCTGGTCTCTTCGGTTTCCCTGTACGCGGTCATATCCGAGGAGGAAGGAGTGCACGACGGGTTGATTCCCCAATGAGGAGGCAGAACGTTGCCTGTCGAGTGAGGTGGGAAGTAGAACGAGGGATATGCGCACGTAGATGGTCACGTCATCGTCGTCTTCATCCGTAAGTATGATTTGAAGTGTCTGATTCTTGTGCGGTTCTTCGGTCGTGGTAAACCCTACGGTAATCACGACTCGTTTATTCTCCATGATTGTGCGCCCATTTTTGTCTTTGCCGATGACTGCATCCAGTACGCGATACAGTTCAATGTCTATCGGGTTATTGATGACAGAAGTCTTTCCTTCGCCTTTGTCTATGCGCATTGTCTGCCAATGGTAGTCTTGGATTCCCAGGAGTTCGCATACGATGTCTCCCAGATTCGGGCTGTCGGGAATGTTCTCGTAGTTGCCCAGTTCTTGTCCGTCGGCAATCATTTCCACGCTTCTCAGCATATACATTTCGGTTTTGCGGTTGGCGTAGCTTTGTTCCGGGTCTTCCAGGTCGATAGCCGGTTCTTTGAGCAGGATGTTGAACCGTTCGTTAAATTCGCGGCGATACTCAAAGTTGCGTGTGAGCATGTCGTTGATTATGAGTTTCTCGTCAGCGGCCATAGGGACAAGGACGTTGTCTGTATCAGCATTGACATGGACCTTACGCTTTTCGTAGTCAATGATATATGAGAACTTGGTCGAACGGTATTTGTTCATCATGTCATTGCAGGTGATGCGCACCTCGTTGATTCTCTCTTGCTCGGTTGTGAAGAAAATAGGAAACCGCAACTCGATGTATGGCGAGTTGTTGGGGAGAAGTATGCGGAATTTGCCTCCTTGATACACGGTGTTGTATTCCCATCCCTCTTTCCATTTCTTAATGGTGAACTCACAGTTCATTTTTTTGAGAATATCCTCGAACCAGACTTTCCGTTCGTCGTCTGTCAGCGGCTTGTATGGGTCGGGTGCAGGCTCCGGCTGTGTCAGCGGCGTGGTGACGGGTTGAACGTTTTTTCTTGTCCATGCGTTTTTTATCGTTCGGAATATGTTCATGTTGATGTGTGTATTTTTTTTGTGGGTTGGTACAAAATTTATGCCATAAGTGGTTTTATTCCGGTTGGTTGACCACGAAATTTCTTATCTGGCATCCGGTGCGTCCGCCTTTGCCTATTTTCAGGTAGAGGGTGTGCTGTCCGTTGGAGAGATTGCTGTCGAGCACGTAGACCCAGGGCAGGTAGAGGTAGTGGCTCCATTCGGTGTATGTGTCGATGGTCTTTTCCTCGCCGTTGTCTATTCGATAGGTCAGTATGCCTGCGTCCGGCCCCGCAGTGCAGCATATACCGATGGCGTTGCCGGTGAATGAGAGTTTGATGGAGTTGCCAGCCTTGTCGGCTACAAGCATGGGCACGTCTACAAAGTTACGACGTGTGCTCTTCCCGTCGGTGGGGTGCCAGGATTCTACAATGCGGAATCCTTTCAGGGCTTGTGCCTGACGGATGTCCAGAAATCGTCCGTATTGGTAACAGGCATTGTCGAGTGCCGATTCGTTGGCATAGTTGAATGGGTTCTTTGTGCGGTGATGGGCCTGGGTATAGTCAAATACTCGGTTGATGGCGGCAGTATAGTATTTGTGTCCGAAGCGGGAGGGGTGTGTGCCTCCGAATTGTGTCCAGTCAAACTCTCCGTTCTTCATGCGGGTGTCTATTTCATGTAGCATGTTGATTGTGGTGATGCCGTAGTGGTTGGCTACACGTTCGTGGTTGAAGATGACATCGGGCCAAATGCCTTTCCGGAGGTTGTCGAGCTGGCTGTCGCAGATGAAGTGCATCATGAGGATGTTCATGTTGGGGTTGGCCCTGAGTGCATGTCGCACCACACCTTCCACTCCGCGTACCTGTTCGGTGGCGGTGAAGTGATTTTCGTGGTCATTGACTGCTGCTTCAAAGAAGAGGAGGTCGGGTGTGCCGTGTTTCAGTACATCGTTCTCAAAGCGGAAAGCGTGTGGGGTCGAGCCCATAGACGCGATGCCGGCTTCAATGAATTGAAATTCTGTCTCGGGAAATCGTTGCTTGAGGTCTTCCATAATCATCTGGTGCCATCCGTTCATTTCTGTGATTGAGCCTCCCAGAAAGGCCACGCATCCTTTTTTCTCTGTAGCGAAGCGGTGGAATGATTCGGACAGGTCGCTGCGGTAGTTGATGGAATGGTTCTTGTCATAGTCTTTTTGATAGCGCAGGATGAAGTCGAGGACGGGTTCGGGATTCTCCAGGCTGTGTGGGTGATGGTCTACTCCCGCCTTGCCGATGATTTCTATCGGGGCTCCCAGTTTGCGATAGGCTTCAAATACGGGCAGGATGTTCCGACGTGGGTCGACGGTCTTGTCGGCATCTCCATAGACGGCGATGATAGGGATGCGTGCGGCTGCGATTTTAGGCAGGAGGGTGAGTGCGTTCCCGGCAAAGTTCTGGTCTATGTCTTTGTCCTGCTTGTGCCATTCGTGGAGGAAGTCGTTCCATAGTTCTGTGCGTTCTCTGCCCGGCCACTGGGTGATGTCACATACTGGTGCGTCCACATAGAGTGAGGCAACGGTAGAGGGGTACTGTGCCGCCCAGTTGAAGGCAAAGTAACCTCCCCGGCTGAATCCTTCGACCGTGACTTTGTCGGAAAGGCCGTAGTTCTTGCACATGATGTCGTAGAATTGCTTGCCCAGGGTCATGGAGCGCGGGCTCCCATAGAGGTGTGTCAGGTCATAGTAGGCTACGTGATATCCGGCCTTGAGCAGTGCGAGGTCTACGGAGGGGAAGGCGTTGAAGAATGCCGGTCGCCAAATCCAGGGGTTCCCTTTGGCGGGAACGGTTGGCTGGACAACGGTTGCCTGACGTCCCAGACAGACAAAGTCATAGCGTGCGAAGCCGTTGTAGTTGCTCTTCTTGCCGGGGAAGGCTTGCTTCGTATCGTAGTCGTAAGGCGGATTTTCGCCTTTCAGGTGCCGGTAGATGGTTTCGGCAATTTGTTTGGCTCCCTCTTCGTTGGGGTGTATGTGGTCAGGAAAGAGTGCTTGCTTGTTCGAGAGTGCTTCGTGCAGGTCTATCGTCTGCAGTTTGCGTTTCTTGGCCACGCGTTTCAGGATGGGGGTGATGTGGTTCAGGATGGTGCTGTCGTTGATGCCCCATTTTACTTCGTAGGCCGGGACGGGCAGGCAGATGATGATGCTCGGATGTGAATCCAAGGCCTGCAGTTCGTCTATCATTTGGTTGAGGTCTCTCTCGAAATCCTTCTTGTACTTCCAGTTGTGGGGCTTGCTGTCGTTTGTGCCCAGCTTGATGGTTACGATGTCCGGCTGAAAGGCCTTGACCTGACGGTAGGCGTCTTCGTGCATATAGGGATAGTCTCCTTTTTCAAGCAGAACGCGGGCGCTGACCCCATAGTTGCGTACGTCATATTCTTCGCCCAATAGTTGCTGAAGTATGCCGGGGTAACTGTTTTGAAAGCGGTTCTTGATGCCGGCTCCATAGGTGATGCTGTTTCCTATGCAGGCTATCTTGATTTGCTCCCGGGCCTGTGAGATGATGCAATATGTTGTCAGCAGTAGGCAAATGCCCCATAAACGTAGTGTTTTCATGTGATGTTGTTTTGTGTATATAAAATGTGCGTTACGTTCGGTTATCAATGGCAAATTTACTTCCTTCCATCCATAAAAACAATAAGGATGCTTGCAAATAATCCCAACGATTGGGGATATTCTTTTGGCGACAAGTGAAAAAATGGCATGGAATATGGACAAATGATAAATAAATCTGTACTTTTGTGTCAAATATACAGATAAATTTAATTTTTTCGATACAATGAGTACTAAACAAAAACGTTATTTCTTAACAGAAGATGAAATTCCGAGACAGTGGTATAATATTCAGGCTGACATGCCTAACAAGCCGCTTCCACCTATTCATCCTGCAACTAAACAGCCTTTGAAGGCAGAGGATTTGTATCCGATTTTTGCCAAGGAGTTGTGCCATCAGGAGCTGAACCAGACTGATTCCTGGATTGACATTCCCGAGGAGGTTCTTGAGATGTATAAATATTACCGCTCTACGCCTTTGGTCCGTGCTTACGGGCTGGAGAAGGAGTTGGGTACTCCGGCGCATATCTATTTCAAGAACGAGAGCGTCAGCCCTGTGGGTTCTCACAAGCTGAACTCGGCTTTGCCGCAGGCCTATTACTGCAAAAAAGAGGGGGTGACTAATGTGACCACCGAGACGGGTGCGGGCCAGTGGGGTGCCGCCCTTTCTTATGCTGCCAAGGTGTTTGGTCTGGAGGCTGCGGTCTATCAGGTGAAAATCAGCTACGAGCAGAAACCTTATCGTCGCTCTATCATGCAGACTTATGGCGCGCAGGTTACTGCTTCGCCTTCTATGTCAACGCGCGCGGGAAAGGATGTATTGACCAAAGACCCGACCAATCAGGGCTCGCTGGGAACAGCCATTTCCGAGGCTGTCGAACTGGCTATGACTACGCCCAATTGCAAGTATGTACTCGGTTCTGTCCTGAATCACGTGGCTTTGCACCAGACGATTATTGGTCTCGAGGCCGAGAAGCAGATGGAGAAGGCCGGTGAATATCCGGATATTGTCATCGGATGCTTCGGTGGCGGTTCTAACTTCGGTGGTGTGTCGTTCCCATTTATGCGTCACAACTTTTTTGACGGCAAGAAGACGCGCTTTATTGCGGCCGAGCCTGCGAGTTGCCCTAAACTGACACGTGGTGTCTTCCAATATGACTTTGGCGACCTTTCCGGATTGACTCCATTGCTTCCTATGTATACGTTGGGCCATAACTTTATGCCAGCCAATATCCATGCCGGCGGACTTCGTTACCACGGTGCGGGTGTCATCGTCTCTCAGTTGCTGAAGGATAAGTTCATGGAGGCTGTCGACATCAAGCAAAGCGAGACCTTCCAGTCCGGTCTGCTCTTTGCCAAGTGCGAGGGCATTATTCCTGCTCCTGAGTCTTGTCATGCCATTGCGGCTGCTATTCGCGAGGCGAAGGAATGTATCAAGACGGGCGAGGAAAAGGTTATTCTCTTCAACCTCTCGGGCCATGGTCTGATTGACATGACTGCTTACGACCAGTATCTGGCTGGTTCTCTCTTCGACTATGAAGTGACGGATGAAGAGGTGGCTAAGAATGTTTCAGAACTGGAGAAAATAATTTAAACAAATCTTGATTGCCGATTCGGGTTCAGGTTTATACCCGTTTCTCTGATAACGCTTCTCGGGGCTGTTTTGCTAAGGGGTATCTTTGGCAGAACGGCCCTGAATGTTTTAAGGCGTAACGACTTTGCCGGTCCGGCAAAGTGGGGGTGCAGGCTTTTCGTTGGTTTTGTCGGCCCGGCAAAGTGGGGGGTGCAGGCTTTCGGCGGCTTTGTCAGTGTGGCAAAGTGCCTTATCCGCTGCTTCGGTGGTTTTGTCAGTGTGGCAAAGTGCCTTATCCGCTGTTTCGTTGACTTTGTCAGTGTGGCAAAGTGCCTTATCCGCTGTTTCGTTGACTTTGTCAGGGTGGCAAAGTGCCTTATCCGCTGCTTCGGTGGCTTTGTCAGTGTGGCAAAGTGCCTTATCCGCTGCTTCGGTGACTTTGTCAGTGTGGCAAAATGTCCGGGACACTGTCTCGGAGGCTTTGTCAGCGTGACAAAGTGTGTCAAAAAGGGCATTTTGGGCTTTGCCGACTTGACAAAGTGGGGGGTGCAGGGTTT
>JAQXZK010000191.1 GCA_029227175.1 Bacteroidales bacterium
GGATTCCAGTTGGCATCCTGGTCATACGTCAGTCGGCGCAGGTTCTTCTTGGCGGGATCGTAGAGCACCAGATTACCTACGGCATCATTCCCGTTGACACAGGGTACGCCCTGATAACCGATATTAGAGATAGCCAGAATACGTCCATCGGGCAGATAGGTACCATCATAGAACTCCAAGTCAGGTTCCTCGTTTTCAATAAGCGGTTTGAAACCAGTTCCGTCCAGTTTCACTTCGAACACATTCCAACGCTTGTCGTCACGTGTCTGCGTGAACATGACACGGTCACCATCCCAATGCAGGCGCAAGTCGGCAATGGATGAGCCGTTGGCAGGCTTATAGACCTGACGCATCTGCATATCACCCCGTAGGTTACTCAATTCCACGATTTCCGCATCAAAGCCACCACGGCGTGCAGACTCCTGATTACTCCAGTTATTGCCTTGTGTACCCAGTGCCGGTGTCATAATCTGACGGGCCTTCTCACCTATTCTATAATGTGCAGCCACAATCTTATCACTATCCAACAGCGGATTTCCCAAAAGGATGGCACGACGGTTGTTCAAGGCCTTGCGCGCATTGGCCCGGGCTGTCTCATCTCCATTGTAGATACCATCAAAGCCCTGACCTACCAATGACAACACTTCGTTATAGAGCGGTTCGTATTTAGCCACATCATATCCTTTCTGCTTCTTCAGGTCAGCATAGGCCAGTTTCAGAGCTTCTACATCTAACCATTGCAGTTCTTGCTGCAACAGATATACCTGCTGCACTTCCTCCAGCAACGAGAGATATGCCCTAAGACGCTCACTCTCTTTCTTTTCAGCAGCTACGGCATTCAACTTGTCCATGTAATAGCCACCCTTCGACAACTTGCTGATACGCTTACGGATGGCTGCCGGTTCCAATGCCTCATCTGCTGAGACCAGCCAGGTGTCCAATCCGTCAAATGTACGGGATATCAGACCGGCTTCTGCAGGGAAACGTGTCTGCAAATCCTTGACCAGTTCGGTCGGAGCAGCATTCAAAGCATGGAAATAGGCACTACCCGAGTCTGACTCATCATCGATACCGACCTCGGCTTCAAAGCGTACATACTTCTTGTCCAACGTATACACCAACATTCCATCGGCATGACAGAACATACCGTGTTCATACTTCTTACCTCCTACAGACAGAGGATGATCATAAGCGTTAATGTTCTTGCGCGGCTTATCCCATCCGGCTTTTCCCTTCACATAGTCCAGCTGATCAAGCCATACAGACGATCCGTCAGCTGCAATCAGCTTTGCATTACCCCATACTGCCTGATCATAATCGGAGCCATCCGGTCCGCCAACGGTCAGCAATACCAGTTTCTCCATGCCGGCTACATTTACACTGAAAGGCGCTGCTTTATCGCCTTTTTTCATCCACTGCGACACCACAGGCATGCCTACTTGCCGCAATTTAGCTTGTAGTTCTGTCTTTGCTTTTACAGAAGCGTCAAGCCAGGTCTCCACTTTCTTTGGGCCGGCAGCCGACAGGCTGAGCGAAGAGAGCAGCAGACCCATTGCCAAGAGTTTACTTCCATACTTCATGGTTGGTTAACAATTTAAGTTAGTAATTTATTTAATTAAATTTTATTTCTTCCTCGCATATCTTCCCTTCTTCACCTTCGTCCCGTCTGCATCGGTCTGCATCTTGACAAGCAACATACAAGACTGCAAGGTCAAATCGGCAGGTTCGATGTCTTTAGGAATCTTATAGTTGCTTCCCTTATAAGAGATATAGGGGCCATAGCGTCCATTCAAGACTTCCAAGTCAGGATCCTCTTCAAACTTCTTGATATGCCGTTTGGCTTCTGCCGATTTCTTCTCCTGAATCAGAGATACGGCCTCATCCAACGTGATGTTCATCGGGTCTATACCTTTCGGCAAAGAAGTATATACCCCATTATGAAGGACATAGGGACCGAACCGGCCTGCGCCAATCGTCACTGTAGCCCCCTCATAGTCGCCCAATGTGCGCGGGAGCTTGAACAACTCCAGTGCCTCTTCCAATGTTACAGTTTCCAGAGACATCTCCTTTTTGAGCTGTGCAAAACGGGGTTTCTCTGCATCACCGGCCACACCTATCTGCACCATCGGGCCGAGACGTCCGATTTTCACAGATACCGTCCTGCCGCTGATCGGATCCGTACCCAAAATTCGTTCGCCTGCCTTATGGGTATTCTTGACAGCCAATGTATCTTCTACCAATGGAT
>JAQXZK010000192.1 GCA_029227175.1 Bacteroidales bacterium
GGACAATCCTATTAACAAAAGAATCATGGGCGGAAGTTTCCCGGCAGTTAGACTCTTCCCAGCATCTATCGAATCGGAGTATGAGATTGATTTTGCGGAACAGGCAAAAGAGGGCCTTGAAGTGCTCTCCCAAAACCCGGATTTGTTCTACGCTCTTTTTAATCAATTCAGAAGCAAAAAGAGCGAACTTGATTCCCTTCATCGCCCTGAGTTATACCTTCAAGAGGTAAACTATCTAATCAATGCACGATGCAGCAAGGATTATTTACAGATTAACGGCTCCCTACAGGATGCTTATAACCTTTACCCGGTCGCAACAGAATTGGATAAGGTGTTGTGGTTTGGAGCCTATGCATATTCGATGGAAATTGCATACAATCCTGAAGCTGCCGAAAAAGAGTCCAGAACCATGATGTTTGCATGGATTCATCTGTTGAGCCTTGCTCAAAAAATGGAATTCAAAACCGGTCGCACAATCAAAATTGATGCAGTTAAACCGTCAACACGCCTTCTCGATATTCTTGAAGGGACATATACAGAAAGAGGTCCTCGTAGCTGTGTAAGAAAAGTTACCAGCAAAGAAGCAAATGATCTGAAATCCTTGTTCGACAAGAGAGCGGAATTGCTGTCGGAGATCCTCAAAGAGAGAAAAAACGGACGAATAATCGTTGCGGAAACGGACAAGGAGTGGGAAACCTTTCTACAGATAATCAACGATTTATCTGCAAAGGAATCTCATGTTATTGAAGTAATACTTGGGCCGGGTTCTGCAAAAGATAAGATCAAGGCTATTCAAGAATATAATTATTCTATTGATGCCATTGAAAAAGGCCGCTATACCCTTGCTGGCGAAGAAGTGAGTCTTATTCCGGTCTTTGAAGCAGTGAATAAGCGGATGCAGAAGGCATCAACCTACGCAAGCGCTCATGCAGGGGATGATTGCGCTTTCAGAGTAAACCCGGCACTGTTTGCCTTGGCAATGGACCCTAAAACGTATAATTATTGTTTTATTACATTCCAGCACTTCAGAATGGTGCCGAGCAAAGAGACTGCCAAAAGATTTATGGCTTTGGCATTATCATGCATTAAGCGTAACTTAGGTGGAGAAGAGCGGGGCTGGGTATCGCTTAGCGAAATGATCGATGATTTTTACTCGGTCGTTTCTGGATTCATGGAAGAAAACAGACAGTATGTAAATCGTCTCTCTTTTGATAAGCTTCTCACTAATTCAGTTGCGGTTGAGGGTCTGTCATTTGATGCTGTTGAAGCGGCAGAAATGCATAAAGCATCCCTGGCTGGCAAAATCAAAAAGTACATTTCAAGCTATGCTTACGAAAAGGATATCCTTAGACTTATCCAGGGCAAAACAAAACAACTTGGCGTAGACGCGCTTCTGGCACAAGTTAATGATATTGAGACTGAGATATCTGAATTAGAAGATGAAACAAGTGCCAAGAGGATTATCATTTCGCTGAACATTATTTACATGTTCTGTGATGCGCTGAGAATCATACTTTCCAATCAGCATGGCAACATCAAGATTAAGGATCGTGACAAAGTAGCGAAGATTAGAAGAGATCTGCTTACGCTTGATGATGAATTGGTTCACACTGTGTATGCCCATCTTGGTAAAAACGAAATGGGTATGCTTGAATACAGAGAGAAGAGCGGTGTATTCTCCATCACCCTCTCTGAGCAGGAAACGCAAGAAGAAGCCTTTAGGAACATGACTTTCTCCGGCATTCTCAAAGGCTCAATCGAGCGACTGGTTGAAGGCATAGAAACTCAAAGCACTGACCAGATTATGAATACAAATAGTCAAGTCAGGGCAGAGATTATGCGGTACCCAGATTGTGATGAGAAAGAGTTCTACGCTGCTTGGCTGGATTCAATCTGCAGCAGAATCTGCGCAGCGCTGATTGAAAACTGCAAAAAACAGAAGGACGATTATCAGGCGGTCAAACAGGTTATCCTTTCCTCACTTGGACCCAAGAGCGGCATTTTGCCGCAGTCAACCATCGATTCGCTTACGACAGCCGAAATACTTTATGCAAGATATGCGTCTGACGAATATGCGAACGAAGGCTTTGACTTTAGCTGTATTTCAGCTTTGTACTACCAGGCTTTTGAAGATGCGTATAATGATCTGATATGGCGTGGATACTCTGATTTGCTTAACAATCTGGTTATCCAGGGGACAACGTATACAGACATTCTTGACACCTACAAAGGCACTTCAATCGCAATTCGTGCAGCTTGGGGCTACCTTGATGACCAGAGTTCGCGTCAGCGTGGTTTCTACATCAAATACCGTGGGAGAAATAATCCGCAAACATATGTTGACCATCGGTGCATGTATAAGAGTTTTGGCATAATAATGGAAAGTATTGATAATCCGAGCAAACTCAATGGATTCTGTGATTACTTTGCGAAACTGGTGGGCTTTGCCAGCAGAGCGGACATGTTCCAGGATCAATCATTCATGCAAAAGTGCAAGGATTTCACTTCCGACATTATTCAAACCGCCGACAATCGAAACAATGCGTCACATGGCGGATCATTTATCAGTTTAACCCAATGCACAGATGACAAGAGGATTGTCTTGAATAACCTTGAGCAGGTCAGGAGCAGCAGTATCGGTCTGATCCAACAGCTTCTATATGTACTTCAAAAGGACTAAGATTGACGGCAA
>JAQXZK010000193.1 GCA_029227175.1 Bacteroidales bacterium
GGCTCAAAGGTAACGTTCAAGGACGTGGCTGGGTTGGCGGAAGCCAAGCAGGAGGTTGAGGAAATCGTTGAGTTCCTGAAGGCTCCGCAGAAGTATACGGAGATTGGTGGAAAGATTCCTAAGGGCGCATTGCTCGTTGGCCCTCCGGGAACGGGAAAGACCCTGCTTGCAAAGGCTGTGGCCGGAGAGGCGAATGTTCCCTTCTTCTCTTTGGCCGGTTCAGACTTTGTCGAGATGTTTGTTGGAGTGGGTGCATCCCGTGTGCGAGACCTCTTCCGTCAGGCTAAGGAGAAATCGCCATGTATCATATTTATAGATGAGATAGACGCTGTGGGACGTGCCCGTGGAAAATCTTCGGCCATGGGAGGCAATGACGAGCGGGAGAATACATTAAATCAGTTGCTGACCGAGATGGACGGATTTGGCTCGAATAGCGGCATCATTATCCTGGCGGCAACAAACCGGGTGGACGTACTAGACAAGGCATTGTTACGCGCGGGACGTTTCGACAGGCAGATTCATGTAGACCTTCCGGACTTGAACGAGCGTAAGGAAGTCTTCGGTGTGCATCTCCGTCCTTTGAAACTAGATGATACGGTTGACGTGGACTTGCTGGCTCGACAGACTCCGGGTTTCTCGGGTGCCGATATTGCTAATGTCTGCAATGAAGCTGCACTGATTGCTGCTCGTCATGGCAAGAAGAAAGTCGGGAAGCAGGATTTCCTGAATGCAGTAGACAGAATTATCGGTGGTCTGGAAAAGAAGACTAAGATTACCACAGATGCGGAACGTCGCTCAATTGCTATCCATGAAGCTGGACATGCAAGTATCTCATGGTTGCTTGAATATGCAAATCCGCTCATAAAGGTGACTATTGTACCTCGTGGAAGAGCATTGGGTGCGGCTTGGTACTTGCCGGAGGAGCGTCAGATAACGACAAAAGAGCAGATGCTTGATGAAATGTGTGCGACACTGGGCGGTCGGGCTGCTGAAGAACTGTTCCTCGGGCATATTTCGACTGGTGCAATGAACGATTTGGAGAAAGTTACCAAGCAAGCCTATGGGATGATAGCCTATTTGGGTATGAGTGATGAACTGCCCAATGTATGCTATTATAATAATGAGGAGTATTCATTCAATAAACCTTATAGCGAGAAAACCGCCGAACTGATTGATCAGGCTGCGAAGAAGATGATTGCAGAACAGTACGAACGTGCGAAGCAGATTCTTTCAGACAATAAAGAAAATCATAACAAGCTTGCCCAGGAACTCATTGACAAGGAAGTGATTTTTAGTGAGGATGTGGAGCGAATCTTCGGCAAACGTCCTTGGACTTCCAGAACAGAGGAAATCCTGTCAGCCGAAAAAGGTAAGGAGTCTGCAGACAAGACGACTGTAGGAGAGGTGCAGGCTGCAGAGTCTCAAACTGATAGTGAAGAACCAAAAGAGAAATAACGACGATGAGGAATTTTATCACAAGAGCAATTACTGGTATCTTGTTTGTATGTGTGTTTGTGGTTTCTATTCTGTGGAATCCATTGAGTTTTAGTATCTTGTTCACCTTGATTACGGCACTTGTCATTCATGAGTTCTGTGTTATCGTAAACAAAGGTGTAGCTGGTGTAAGGGTTAACGCATTGGTATGCGCCATGGCTGGTTCTTACCTGTTTCTCGCAACTATGGAGTATTGCACGAATGGTGTTGGTGCCCAAATCTTTTTACCTTACATTGCTTTGGTTCTTTATCTGATTGTGTCTGAACTTTATCTGAAACGAGAAAACCCCATCCATAATTGGGCGTATTCTTTGATGAGCCAGGTTTACATCGCGGTTCCCTTTGTGTTACTGAACATATTGGCTTTCCGCAAGAGCGGTATCCAAGGTAATCTGCAGTTTAACCCATTCCTTCCCTTGGCAATCTTTGTGTTCATTTGGCTAAATGACACGGGAGCATACTGCATTGGTATGCTGTTGGGCAAACATCGCTTGTTTCCGCGCATATCTCCTAAGAAATCCTGGGAGGGAAGCATTGGGGGAGCGTGTGTCGCTGTTGCAGGAGCCTTCTTGATGGGGTGGTTGATGCCGTTTTTATCCACTTGGCAGTGGGTTGGCATGGCTCTGACCATTGTCGTGTTCGGCACTTGGGGGGACTTGGTTGAGTCTCTTTTGAAGCGTACGGTTGGTATCAAGGATTCGGGCAACGTTTTGCCAGGTCATGGTGGTATGCTTGACAGATTTGATAGCGCTCTGTTGGCGATTCCTGCCGCCTTGTTGTTTCTATATGCTTCAACGCTGATTCGTTAAGCATTGCCTTGTAGCAGGTGGGTTATCAGTCGAGCCGCACGTTGTGGTGCGCCAGGTTCTCCTAATTCCTTAAATACAAATGTGTAGCCGCTGAACATCTTTTCGCGGTAGTTTTTATTGTGCAGGATAGAGGAGAGCTCACGATTGATATTTGCAGTAGTGAGGTCTTTGCCTAACAACTCTTTTACAACTTCTTGTCCGGCAATAAGGTTAACCAGTGAAACGTGTTTCACGTGTATCATACGCCTTATGATTTCAAGTATGAAAGAAGGGTAGTGTAGACCGTAGCAAACGACCTGTGGGACGTTGAATAGAGCTGCTTCCAAAGTTGCTGTACCGGAAGTAACAAGGGCTGCATGTGCATGTTGTAATAATTCGTAAGTCTGTCCGTAGATGATTCTGACAGAGGTGTTGCTGATGACCGTCTCATAGCAGGATGGGTCGATGGATGTAACCCCAGCAATTACAAATTGCATGTCGGGATGTAGGGAGGCAACTCCCACCATTGCTCTCAAATTGTCTTTTATCTCTTGTTGCCGACTTCCCGCGAGAATTGCCACAATAGGAAGTGAGGAGAGTTGGTTTCGTTGCTTGAAGGTATCTACTGTCTCTTGGTAGCAGGCTTTGAATGTGATTACTTCATCCAATGTGGGATTGCCTACATAGTGAATGGGATGGTGGTGCTTTTCTTCATAATAAGGTATTTCAAATGGGAGGATAGAGAAAAGCTGGTTGACGTACTGCTTGATGCTTTTGATTCGATGCTCTTTCCAGGCCCATATTTTGGGAAGGATGTAATAGTAGACAGGGATGTTTGTTGACAGATGTACGAATCGGGCAATCTTGAGGTTGAATCCGGGATAGTCTACCAGAATGACAACATCGGGTTTCCAGTCGAGTATGTCTTTCTTGCAAAATGATAAATTTTGGAGTAATACCCGGAAGTGTAGCAGTACGGGTATAAATCCCATGTAGGCTATTTGCTTGTAATGCTGGACAAGCGTTCCCCCTACCTGTTTCATGCAGTCTCCGCCAAAGTAGCGGAATTTGGCGTTCCTGTCTTCTTGTTGGATGGCTCTCATGAGGCAGGAAGCATGCAAGTCTCCAGAGGCTTCTCCGGCTATCAGGTAGTATTTCATGTGGAATGAGCAGGGTTTCAGGTGAATAGTCTGGAAATGTTTGACATGGAGCGGTAGGCAGTCAGATCTATAGTCAGAGGGACGACAGAGGCATATCCATGTCTAAGTGCCCATAGGTCTGTATCTTCCTGCTCGGGATGAGTTTCTATAAAATCCCCGGCCATCCAAAAGTATTTGTTGTCCCCACGTCTGGAAGTCTGTTCCCATTCGTTTATCCAGGTGCCTTCGCCTTGTCGACAGATGCGAATCCCCTTCAGATTCTGCGCTTCGGGGAAATTCACGTTGAGGCAGACGTTTGGGGGTAGTCCCTTTTTGAGAACAGACTCGCAGATGAAGTAAATGTATGGAAGTGTGGGTGTGAAGTCTGCGTCAAGGTTGTCGGTTCGGAGAGAAAAACCGATGGAGGGAATGCCTTTCATGCACCCTTCAAATACAACCGACATTGTTCCGGAATAGTGGGCATTGATGGAGGAGTTGTCACCATGGTTAATTCCAGATATGATAAGGTCGGGCATACGGTCGCATACAGTATGTAATGCTAGTTTGGTGCAGTCGGCCGGTGTGCCGGAGCAACTGTATATGGAAATGCCAGGTTCTTGATAGCGCAATTTGTAGTTTACCGGAACATTCATCGTGAGCGAGCATCCTGAAGCGGAACGTGGCCTTGCTGGAGCCATGGCAATGATTTCTCCCAATGGCTTGACGGCATGAATAAGTTCTTCGAAGCCTTTTGCCATATATCCGTCATCGTTGGATACTAAAATCAGAGGTATGTGCCCTTTCATTTCTCTCACTGTAGATTATGTTTTCTTTATTATGTGGACAAAGATAACATATCGCGAAGCTCGCTGCAAAAAGTTATGAACAAAAAGGCAGACTTATCAACGGTTTTTGTATTATTCTCCTGTTTAATTTGCTGTTTTGAAAACAATTATGTTAATTCGCAGGCATTAAAAACTATAGTGACCATGGGAAAGATAATAGCTTTAGCTAACCAAAAGGGTGGAGTCGGGAAGACAACTACGGCAATCAACCTTGCTGCTTCATTGGCTACGTTGGAGAAAAAGGTTTTGCTTGTAGATGCAGATCCTCAGGCCAATGCTTCATCGGGGCTGGGTGTCGATATCAAGACTGCTCCTTGTTCCATTTATGAATGTTTGATAAATCGGGCAGATATTCATGATGCTGTTCAGAAAACAGAGTTGGATACCTTGAAGGTAGTTCCTTCTCATATCAATCTTGTTGGTGCGGAGGTTGAGATGCTCAATATGAAGAATCGCGAGAATATACTGAAGAGTATCCTGTGTCCTATAGCAGACGAATATGACTACATTTTGATAGACTGTTCACCTTCTTTGGGTATCATTACGGTCAATGCGCTTACTGCGTCTGATTCTGTTATTATACCCGTTCAGGCGGAATATTTTGCGTTGGAGGGTATCAGCAAACTGCTGAATACAATTAAGTTGATTAAAATGAAGCTCAACCCTTCTCTCCAAATAGAGGGTTTCTTGGTAACTATGTTTGACTCTCGCCTTCGACAGGCCAACCAGATATATGAAGAGGTGAAGAAATATTTCCAGGAGTTGGTGTTTAATACGGTGATAAACCGAAATGTGAAATTGAGCGAGGCACCGAGTTATGGTATGCCGGCTATTCTATACGATGCAGATTCAAGTGGAGCACGTAATTACATGTCTTTAGCAAAAGAGTTTATAGACAGAAATACCCGATAAAAAGAAAGTTAGAACATGGTCACAAGAAGAAATACATTGGGTAGAGGGCTTGATGCGTTGCTGGCTCTTGACGAGGTACAGACGGGGGGGTCTTCCTCCATCTGCGAAATCCCGCTTTCCAAAATTGTAGCAAATCCTAATCAGCCTCGTAGAGAGTTTGACGAAGAAGCACTCAACGAGTTGGCAAGGTCAATTAAGGAGATAGGCATTATACAGCCAATTACCTTGAGGTGTCTGGATGAGGAACATTATCAAATTATCTCGGGTGAGCGTCGCTTCCGCGCGTCTCAGATTGCGGGTTTGGAATCTATTCCTTCGTATGTACGTACGGCCGATGATGAGAATGTGATGGAGATGGCATTGATTGAGAATATTCAGCGAGAAGACTTGAATGCTGTAGAAATAGCGTTGGCCTATCAGCATCTGCTGGATGAATATAGTCTTACACAAGAACGCTTGAGCGAGCGTGTGGGTAAGAAAAGAGCCACGATTGCCAACTATTTGCGCTTGCTGAAGTTGCCGGCTGCCGTGCAGATGGGATTGCGAGACAAACTTATTGACATGGGGCATGCACGTGCCTTGATTACATTGAGTGACGCAAAATTGCAGGTTAAATTGTACAATGAAATTGTAAAGGAAGGCTATTCTGTTCGTAAGGTGGAGGAAATAGTGAAAGAATTGACTCAGCCTTTAGCGCAGGATGGCGCAGCAAAGGGTATACAGAAACAACAGTTGCTCCCTTCGGAATATAAAATACTCAAGCAGCAATTGAGTAAGTTTTTTCAGACGAAGGTGCAGCTTACTTGTTCCCCAAAAGGAAGCGGAAAGATTAGTATCTCTTTTAAAAACGAGGAGGAACTTGAGCGAATCATGGGTATGTTGGACGTGATGAAAGGATGATTCTTGAGAATGAGACATATAGGTGTTGGGCTCTGATGTTTTTTTTCTGTCTGGCCGGAGTGTTGGAGGGTTCTGTTTGGGGGCAAACTAAGCCTCGGGCTGCCATGAAACGTGAGAAGGCCGATGTTGCAGATACAGTCACAGTTCGACAGAATTTGCTTGTGGGAACAGATAGTGTAGCAGGACTTGCAGATAGCATTGCCCTTGAAAATGAGAGACAGATAGCCTCGCTTTCTGAATTGAAGAAAGTCTCCCTTCCGGAGGAGACAGATTCTTTGAGTACCAAAAAAATGAAAGTGAAAACTTTTGTTCCTAATCCGACAAAGGCAACTTGGCTTGCTATTGTCTTGCCTGGTGCGGGACAGATATATAATCATAAATACTGGAAACTGCCAATCTTTTATGGAGGCTTTGCAGGGTGTGCCTACGCACTGACATGGAATGGAAATATGTATACCGATTACCAGAATGCATACAGGGATGCTGTCAAAGGGAATTGGAAATCACCGAATATCACAGATTTGTTGCCCCAGAACTATTTGGACAGGGTTCCTCCAAGTCAGGTTACAGAGATTCTACGTAAACGGAAAGATACCTATCGTCGATTCCGAGATTTAAGTATATTTGCTTTTGCGGCAGTTTACTTGCTGTCGATTGTTGATGCTTATGTAGATGCAGAGTTGTCCAATTTTGACCTGTCTCCTGACTTAAGTGTTCATTTGGGACCGTCTACCATAGATACAAGTCATGCGTTGGGCAAAAGTAAAAATATTGGACTGCAGTGTAGTCTGCGTTTTTAGGAAGAGTCTAAAATTATGAAGAAAAAGAAAATAATACTTGCGGTACTCGCTATTGTATCCGTCTGGTGCGAAAGTGTGTGTGCGCAGGAAAGTGTGAAGGTGTTAGTCAATAAGGATGGGAAAACAGTAGAGGAGCAGATTGAACTTCCTTCAAGCATGACTTCACCGTTGGACAGCCTGTTGGTTGACTGGAAGGTGAAGAGATACATTTCGGTCAGCGAGGAATGCTCCACTTCAACAGAGAATCCATATTTCAGCGATTCAGTGTATATTGACCGTCTGCACCGCTTGCCGACAGTTATGGAGATGGCTTATAATAATGTGGTGAGGGAATTTATTGACTTGTATTGTGGACGTCTTCGAAACAGGGTCTCTTATATGCTTAGTATGGCAAATTTCTATATGCCTATGTTTGAAGAGGCTTTGGATGCCTATAACCTTCCTCTTGAACTTAAATATTTGCCTATCATAGAGTCGGCTCTTAATCCTTCAGCTGTTTCAAGGGTGGGTGCAACAGGGCTTTGGCAATTTATGCTCAAGACAGGAAAGAGCTACGGACTGGAGGTGAATAGTTATGTGGACGACCGGCGTGACCCTATCAAGTCCACATGGGCTGCAGCGCGATACTTACGTGATATGTATGATATATATAAAGACTGGAATCTGGTGATTGCTGCCTATAATTGCGGTCCGGGCAATATCAATAAGGCAATCCGAAGAGCCGGTGGCAAAACTGACTATTGGGAGATATTCGACTATTTGCCAAGAGAAACTCGTGGTTATGTGCCATCGTTCATTGCAGCCAATTATGTGATGACTTATTATTGTAAACATAACATTTGTGCTATGTCGACCAGTGCACTGGATGTCACAGATACAATATCTATAAACAAAAACATTTATTTTGAACAGATTGCAGCTGTTTGTGGAATAGATGTCCAGCAGTTGAAAAGTCTGAATCCTCAATACAGACGTAACGTCATTCCGGGTGAAACATCTATTCAAACATTGAGATTGCCGGTAGAGTTGATAGGAAAATACATCTCGTTGCAGGATTCGGTATATGCTTATAAGCAGGATACTTATTTCAAGAATAGAAAGGTTGTTGTTGCCGGGGCTTCAAAGGGAACGACTTCTGGAACGGCCGTTGGTTCAGTGAGATATCACAAAATTCGTAGTGGTGAGAATTTGGGGGCTATTGCCCGTAGATATGGTGTGAGTGTCTCTCAACTTAAGAAATGGAATGGGTTGAAAAGTGACAGGATTTCTGCCGGAAAGACTCTGAAAATAATGAAGTAAATAAGGAACTGAATTATGGGAGAAGATGATTTGAAGGAAGTGAATGTTGATGATGAGCTGATTCAGCAAGCATTTCAAAAACTATTGGACGATTATTTGGCGACCAAACATCGTAAGCGTGTCGAAATTATTACAAAGGCTTTCAATTTTGCTAATCAAGCCCATAAAGGAGTGCGTCGTCGTTCGGGTGAACCATACATCCTGCATCCACTTGCCGTGGCAAGTATTGTATGCAACGAGATAGGTCTGGGCTCTACCTCTATTTGCTCGGCATTGCTCCACGATGTTGTGGAAGATACCGATTATACTGTGGAGGACATTGAGAATATGTTCGGCCCTAAGATTGCGTCTATTGTTGACGGCCTGACAAAAATCTCAGGTGGAATCTTCGGTGACAAGGCTTCTGCACAGGCAGAGAATTTCAAGAAATTGCTGCTTACGATGAATGATGATATCCGTGTCATTCTCATCAAAATAGCAGACCGTCTGCACAATATGCGCACCTTAGGGTCTATGTTGCCTAATAAGCAGTACAAAATTGCCGGTGAAACGCTATATATATATGCACCGTTGGCAAATCGTCTGGGGTTGTATAAGATTAAGTCTGAGTTAGAGAATCTTTCGTTCAAGTATGAGCATGCGGAAGATTATAGGATGATAGAGCAGAAATTGAGCAATACAGAAAAAGAACGAGACAGATTGTTCAATGAGTTTACAACTCCTATTCGCGAACAGTTGGATAAGATGGGACTCAAATATCGCATTATGCAGCGTGTAAAGACGGTCTATTCTATTTGGAACAAGATGCAGTCCAAGCATGTGCCGTTTGAGGAAATCTATGACATATTGGCTGTCCGCATTATTTTCGAACCACAACAAAAGACCAGTGAGCTGAATGATTGCTTTAGTATCTATGTCGCTCTCTCCCAAATTTATAAACCACATCCAGACAGACTTCGGGATTGGGTGAACCATCCGAAGGCCAACGGCTATCAGGCACTACATGTCACGTTGATGAGCAATAGCGGACAGTGGATAGAGGTGCAGATTCGAAGTGAACGTATGAACGATGTCGCAGAACAGGGATTTGCTGCCCATTGGAAATACAAGGAAGGTGGTGGCAGTGAAGACGAGGGCGAATTGGACAAGTGGTTGCAAACAATCAAAGAGATTCTGAATGACCCTCAGCCTGATGCAATGGATTTTCTGGACACCATCAAGTTGAACCTGTTTGCTTCAGAGATATTTGTATTCACGCCAAAGGGAGAAATCAAGACGATGCCTCAGAATTGTACAGTGTTAGATTTTGCATTCTCTCTGCATACAGATATTGGCAGTCACTGTATTGGTGCCAAGGTCAATCACAGATTGGTACCTTTAAGCCAAAAACTGCAAAGTGGCGATCAGGTGGAAATACTGACCTCTAAGGCGCAACGAGTGCAGCAGGAGTGGGAAGCTTATGTCACGACAGCCAAGGCTCGTTCAAAAGTGGCTTCTATCCTTCGCAAGGAAAACAAACTTCACCAGTCGGAAGGCGAGCAGATGGTATTTAACTTCTTGAAAGAGGAAGGTCTGCGAATGGAGAGTTCTACGTTGAGTAAACTGGTTCGTTTTCATAATCTGAAGAATCCTGAGGAGCTCTTCCTGGCGGTAGGAAATAAGAGAATTGTATTGTCGGATGCTGACCGTAATGTATTCAAGCAGAAGAAGGGGTGGAAGAAATTCTTGTCGTTCCCGTTTGGAGGTTCGAAGTTAGATGATTCGTCGGTTGTAGAACAAACACGTTCGGTTGAGAAAATCAATACAAAACAGGTTCTTAAACTGACGGAGGAGAACATCAAAAAGTCTTATACGATGGCAGAATGCTGTCATCCTATTCCAGGAGATGATGTATTGGGGTATATTGACGAGAAGAACCGTATTGTGATTCACAAGCGTCAGTGCCCGGTTGCAGCCCGTCTGAAAAGTAGTTATGGGAATCGCATCATTGCTACAGAATGGGATACACATAAGGAACTTACTTTTCTTGTGACCATTTATCTGGAAGGAATTGACGGATTGGGCGTTTTGAATGAAGTGACCCAGATTATCTCCCGCCAGTTGAATGTGAACATCCGGAAACTGACCATTGAGTCGAATGATGGAATTTTTGACGGTAAGATCCAGCTCTATGTGCACGATTCAGATGACGTAAATGTGATTTGCAATAACCTTCGCCAGGTTAAGAACATTAAGAAGGTGTCTCGCGTAGAGAACTGATGACAATTTCCTCGTTTTGTTCTGTCTTTGGGGCAGGAGGGTCAGTGGACAGAGGTTGAAGGGTCTATCTTGTCCAGTGCGTCGCGCATGTCTGCGAGTTTCTCACGCACAGCTTTCAGTCTTTCGATAAGGTAGAAGTTCTTTTCGGTTCTTTCTCTCTTTTCCTCCTTGAGTCTTTCGCGGGCACCGGGGAGGGTGAGTCCCTGTTCCTTGACCAGGAAATGGATTTGCTTCAGAAGTTCAATATCTTCTGCCTGATATTTCCGGATGCCTCTCGATCCCTTTCGAGGCTTGAGTCGTGGAAATTCTTTCTCCCAGAAACGCAGTGTCGATTCGTTGACACCGATTATCTCTGACACTTCCTTGATGGAGTAGTAAAGCTTTAGATTGTCAGGCATATAGGTTTCTTAGTCAAGTACTTTACCGTGGTTTGCTGCAATTTGAATCATCCGGTCGTAGTCATCGGCCGAGATGTCCATGAAGTAGTAGTTGACTGGATTGACATGCTTGCCTTTTAAGAGAACCTCGTAGTGCAAGTGAGGGGCGGTACTTTTTCCTGTATTTCCAACACCTCCGATGACCTGTCCTCGGACAATCTTCTGTCCGACTTTTACCCTGAAGCTATGCAGGTGGGCGTATAATGTCTGGTAGCCATATCCGTGGTCAACGACAATCGTATTGCCATATCCGGTTTGCCAACCAACTTTCTTTATGATACCATCTCCTGTAGCATAGATGTCTGTACCGGTCGGCGCAGAGAAGTCCATGCCTGCGTGAAACTTTAATGTACCATAAATGGGGTCAATACGGGTTCCGTAACCGGATGCAGTTCGTCTGAGGTCTTTGTTTGAGATGGGTTGGATGGCCGGGACACACTTCAACATCTGGTCTCTGTTTTTGCAGAGATCTACGAGGTCGTCAAAAGAACGGCTTTGGATGTATAGTTGCTTGGTCAGTTGGTCCAAGCGTTGTGTTGTATTTACCACGACTTCAGCATCGGCCATCGTCAAGAGTTCTTCGTACCGGTTTGTGCTGCTGAAGTTAGAGAGTCTGACGGCAGAGGGAATCGGGTCAGACTGGAAGATGGCCCGATAAAGGTTATCGTCTCGTTCTTGAATGTCTGTCAAGACTCCTTGCATGTCTTCCACACGCTTGCGAAGCACCTGATATTGGGCGTTGAGACGGCTATTTTCTTTTTTCATTTCTATCTCGGAGGGTGAACCGAAAATACCTAACAAAATGATGAAGAATCCGGCTCCGATACCCATGCCGATGAAGATTCGGCTGAGCCAGGCTTGCAGGCGATGGCTCAGGGTTGGGTAGATACGGTCATACGATTGAGTCTCTGGATTATATATGTAATAAACTTTGCGCATTGATGAAATATTCGACACCTCAATGCTGCAAAAATAATAAAAACGAACTATCTTTGCATGGTTTTTTAAGAAATTAAACGAAAAATGGTCTTCTTTTCAAGGAAAGAAAGGCTGTTGGTATGAATGTGTAATCAAAATATCGTAATCATAAGTAAAATGTTAACTGCAAACGAAATTAGAGAGTCTTTTAAGTCGTTTTTTGAAAGTAAGGGACACCTCATAGTTCCCTCTGCACCTATGGTGATCAAGGACGACCCGACATTGATGTTTACCAATGCAGGTATGAATCAGTTCAAGGACATTATTTTGGGAAATCATCCGGCAACAAGCAAGCGTGTGGCCGATTCTCAGAAGTGCCTGCGTGTTAGCGGAAAACACAATGACCTGGAAGAGGTCGGACATGATACCTATCACCACACTATGTTTGAGATGCTTGGAAACTGGTCGTTTGGCGATTATTTCAAGAAGGAGGCCATTTCTTGGGCATGGGAATATTTGGTCGATGTGCTGAAACTCGATCCGAGGGATTTGTATGCGACAGTCTTTGAAGGAAGTCCTGAGGAGGTATTGAGTCGTGATGACGAGGCTGCGGGTATTTGGGAACAGTTCTTGCCGAAAGACCATATCATCAACGGCAATAAGCATGATAACTTCTGGGAGATGGGTGATACGGGTCCTTGCGGTCCTTGTTCAGAGATTCATGTCGACTCTCGCTCTGCAGAGGAGAAGGCTTTGATTCCCGGTTCGCAGTTGGTAAACAAAGACCATCCGCAGGTCATCGAAATTTGGAATCTTGTTTTCATGCAGTTCAATCGTAAGGCGGACGGTTCTTTGGAAGGCCTTCCCGCTAAGGTTATTGATACCGGTATGGGCTTTGAACGTTTGGTTCGCACGTTACAGGGCAAGACATCCAACTACGATACTGACGTCTTCCAGCCTTTGTTAAAGGCGATGGGTGATATGTCCGGTTTGACTTATGGCCAGAACGAAAAGGCCGATGTGGCCATGCGCGTTGTGGCCGATCATATCCGTACCATTGCATTTGCCATTACGGACGGACAGTTGCCGGGTAATGCCAAGGCAGGCTATGTCATCCGACGCATCCTTCGTCGTGCGGTACGTTATGGCTACACGTTCTTGGGACAGAAGCAGGCTTTTATGTATAAGCTGCTGCCTACTTTGATTGACAATATGGGTGCCGCATATCCGGAGTTGGCAGCTCAACGTGAATTGATTGCCAGGGTGATAAAGGAGGAAGAAGAATCATTCCTTCGTACGCTGGAAACCGGAATCCGACTCTTGGACAAGACTATTGCCGAGGCAAAATTGGCCGGGAAGAACGAGATTAGTGGTAAAGACACATTTACTTTGTACGATACTTTTGGATTCCCTCTTGATTTGACTGAACTTATCTTGAGAGAGAACGGCATGACGGCCAATATTGACGAGTTCAATGCTGAAATGGCTCAGCAGAAACAGCGTGCACGCAACGCGGCTGCTGTTGAGACTGGTGACTGGATTGTATTGAAGGAGGGTACAACTGAGTTTGTAGGTTATGACAATACGGAATATGAGACATCTATCCTCCGCTATCGTCAGATAAAGCAGAAGAATCAGGTTTCATACCAGATTGTTTTGGACAAGACTCCGTTCTATGCCGAGAGCGGTGGTCAGGTGGGTGATTCCGGTGTCATCTGCAGCGAGTTCGAGACGATAGAGGTTGTTGACACAAAGAAAGAGAATAATCTTCCTATTCACATCACCAAGAAACTCCCCGAATATCTTGATGCGCCTATGATGGCATGTGTGGATGTAGACAAGCGTGCAGCCTGTGCAGCCAACCACTCTTGTACCCATCTCTTGGATGAGGCTTTGCGCACGGTTCTCGGTACGCATGTTGAGCAGAAAGGCTCATTGGTTACACCGGATTCTCTTCGCTTCGACTTTTCTCACTTCCAAAAGGTAACAGATGAAGAACTTCGTCAGGTAGAGCATTTGGTGAATGCGAAGATTCGCGCCAATGTCTCCTTGCAGGAATATCGGAACATCCCTATCGAGGAGGCCCGCAAGTTGGGTGCTATCGCTCTCTTTGGCGAGAAGTATGGTGACCGCGTGCGTGTCATTCAGTTTGGTTCTTCTGTTGAGTTCTGTGGCGGTACACACGTTAGGGCTACCGGCAACATAGGCATGATGAAAATCATTAGCGAGAGTTCGGTTGCAGCTGGTGTGCGCCGTATCGAGGCTGTCACCGGTGAAAAGGTTGAGGCTATGTTCGACAAGATTCAGGATGTGTACCGCGAGTTACGTGCGATGTTTAATAATGTTCCAGACCTTCAAGGTACTATACGCAAGAGTATTGAAGAAAATGCTTCCTTGAAAAAGAAGTTGGATGACTTCATGAAGGAGAAGGAACGTGATCTGAAAAAGAGCATCCTTCAGCAAATCGTAGAACGCGACGGTGTGAAGATAGCCAAGTTGCATGCTCCTATTCCGCCTGAAATGGCTAAGAACTTGGCTTTCCAACTTCGTGGCGAGTTGACCGAGAACTTCCTCTTTGTGGCAGGTACTGTGTCTGGCGACAAACCGATGCTCACCATATCCTTAAGCGATGATCTCGTGGCTAAGGGCCTGAAGGCAGGTGCCATTATTAAGGAAGCGGCAAAACTCATTCAGGGAGGAGGTGGCGGTCAGCCTCACTTCGCTACTGCCGGTGGAAAGAATCCTGATGGTATCTTTGCTGCAGTTGATAAGGTGATAGAGTTGGTATTGGCTTGAGAAGAATTCGGCTTTCTAGAATAATACATTTTTGTAAGATATGAAGTGCAGAGACAGCATGCTGTCTCTGCACTTTGTTTTAATAGGTACTGTCGAGTATATGATTCGAATTTGCCGAATCTATTATTCCAAATCGGTCATTTAGATCTGGGGTCTGTTTTTGTTTATATCTGTGTCAGATTGCGACCATTTCATTGAAGGCATGGCGGACTCTGTTGGGATGAAGTGGGAGGCAAGATGGTAGGAAGAGAGGCGGAAACGGGTTGGAAAGCATCATTCTCATACAGAAATAGAACTTGTCTGCGGTCTAATGCCCGTTTTGGGAATTATATGGTTTGTACTGATGGGTAATTCACCAGATACAGCATCCCTGTGGAACGGGTCAATGCTGTATAGAGCCACCTGAAATAGCTCGGTGACAGATATTCTTCAGAAAGGTACCCCTGATCCACGAAAACGTTCTTCCATTGTCCGCCCTGTGCCTTGTGACAGGTAATGGCATAGGCATATTTTACTTGTAGCGCGTTGAAGTAGGGGTCTTGTTTCAGCTTCTTGAGCCTCTCGGCCTTGTGGGGAATGTCTGCATAGTCGTTCATCACTTCCTGGAATAGTTGCTCCGACTCTTGTCGGGTGAGCGATGAAGCTTCGGCGTGTAGGGTGTTTAGGAGAACGGTTGCTTGCAGTTCGTAGTCGTTATATTCGGGTATGTATAATGTGACGTCGGCAAATCTGAATCCATATAATTCCCTTACGTTGCTCACTCGCTGCACGATACATATCTGTCCGTTGGCCAGGAAATCAATCTCTTTGTTCTTCTCCTTTTCTGTCCAGTAGTAATTATTTTTGGTCACCATGATTCTATCTCCGGCTTCCAGTTCGTCTTCTCTCCAGAGAATCTGGCTCCTGATGCCGTTGTTATAGATGTTGGCGCGCTTATTGCTTCGTGTAACCACAATCGTTTCGTCTGTTCCTTCTGCCCGGTAACATTGCTCCAGAGTCTCGATAAGCTCGTTTCCGGGTACTGTCACGATATCGCTGAATCCCTTAATCTTCATCTTGGGCAGATCAAAATAGTCGTCTGCCTCTATCCGTTCCCTTATCTGTGTTGCATTGTATAGGATTCCGGAGTCTGATGCTTGTCTGACAACCTCTGTCAGACTGCATGCTTGTACCTCCAGTCCGTATCCGCTGATAAAGTCTGAGTTGAGTGCACAACTTTCTTCCTCACCGATGGGCGGGAGCTGTGCTCGGTCTCCGACGAGTATCAGTCTGCATCCTTCGCCTGAGTATACATACTGAATCAGGTCGTCCATCAGCCTCCCGGTGCCGAAGTGACTGTCCGCTCCTTCGTCGTTGGCAATCATCGAAGCCTCGTCGACAATGAAAATCGTGTTTTTGTGCAGATTGTTGTTGAGCGAGAACTTTCCGCCTTCAGCGTTCATGTCATTCTGGCGGTAGATTTTCTTGTGGATTGTAAAGGCTGGGTGGTTGGCATACGAAGCAAAGACCTTCGAAGCCCTGCCGGTCGGAGCCATCAGTATGGTTTTTATCTTGAGTTGGTCCAATGTCTTGACCAGCGAGCCTACGAGTCTGGTTTTTCCTGTTCCTGCGAAGCCGTTCAGCATGAAGATTCCGTCCGCTGTTTTTGAAAGTAAGAAATCAGAAATTTTTTCAATGACAATTTCTTGCTCTTGAGTTGGAATCAGCTCAAAATTTGATGTTATTTGAGCCTTTAAGAAACTTTTTATCATTTTTCATGTACAATTTCTTCGCGGGATGGCAAATATTAATTTTATTTCTTTTATTTTTGCGGTGCGAATATAATAACTAATAATATAACTATCATGAAAACAGCTTTTAATTTAGTGTTGGTTGCATTTTCTGTTGTGCTCGTGTACATCTGCTACCGTAGTATAATGGGTCCTATCGAATTTGAAGAAGCAAAGGCACAGCGTGATGCTGCTGTTATTGCTCGTCTGATTGACATCCGTAAGGCTCAGTTGGAATATCGTAGCGTTCACGACATGCAGTATACTGACAATTTTGACTCTTTGATTGATTTCGTTAAGAATCAGAAGATTCCTTTCACATTCAAGCAGGGCGAACTTACCGACAAGCAGCTTGAGGATGGTCTGACTGAAAAGAAGGCTATTGCCATTGTAGAGAAGGCTGCTAAAACCGGCAATTACTCAGAAGTAAAGAAGTGGGGTCTTGAAAACTTCAAGCGTATCACTACTTGGGTATCTGTAAAGGATACTGTGTTCGGTCGTGATTACAATGCTGATTCTTTGCGTTTCGTTCCATACGGCAACGGTGCAACATTTGAAATGGCTATCCGTAACGATACTGCCAAGTCAGGTGCTCCATTCTGTCTCCTCGAGGTTAAGACTCCTTACGAAGTTTATCTGAATGGTCTCGACAGACAGGAAATTGCTAACTTGAAGGACGTACAGACAAAGCTTGACAAATACTGCGGTTTGATGATTGGTAGTCTTGAAACTGCTAACAACAACGCAGGTAACTGGGAATAAATCCTCAAGCTCATATTCGAACGTATGACAGAGACTTTATTGTCTGGTTCAGAGCAAAAAAACACATTATCCATCCGCCTCAGTGTGGATGGATTTTGTTTTATATCCACATTCCCGGGTCATGATGACCGACCGGTAGAGTACTCTGTGAACAGACAGCTACCCATGGCTGCCAACTTCAAACAGGCACAGCGACAGTTTGATTGGCTTCAGGAAAGCTATGATTCGGTCAATGTCGTGCTCTGCACCCGACGATTTACCCTTGTTCCGCTTGAACTGTTTGACGACGAACAGTGCGAGCCGCTTTTCCACCAGGCACAGAGTTTCCGCGACAACGAGTGCATCCGCTACAATGTCCTCTCGCGCAGCGGCTTGGTGCTTGTCTTTGGTATTGACAAGGCTCTGCTTGACCTGCTCGAAAAGTCTTATCCCTCCTTGCACATCTCTACCCAACTGGGTGTCCTTGCCGAGCATTTCTTCGTCAAATACCGTTTTGCTCCCGGGCGTAAACTCTTTGTCAACATCAGCCATAGCCACCTGTTGTTAGTGGCGATTGACCGCAGACAGGTTTTGATTGCCAATACTCTTGAGTGCGAACAACTTTCTGATCGTCTTTACGTTATCTTGAACGTGTGGAAGCAGGTTGGCATGAGTCAGGAAGATGATGAACTGATATTAGGTGATACTAACGAGAAGAGTGGTGACATGATTCAGGAATTGAAACGCTTCATCCGTCACGTCTCCCTGATGGAGCCTCCCCGCCATTACGACTTGCTCGTAGCCTTAAACGAATGATAGTCTATGAGAGTTATCAGTGGAATCTATAAGCATCGTCGCTTTGACGTACCTCGCTCGTTCAAGGCACGTCCAACGACCGACTTTGCTAAGGAAAACATTTTCAATGTCCTGAACAACCGCATGGATTTTGACGGTGCCGTTGCACTTGACCTTTTTGCAGGCACCGGTTCAATCAGTCTGGAACTTGTATCGAGAGGTTGTGAGAAAGTGATAAGTGTAGAAAAAGACCGTGACCATTTCTCCTTTATATGTAAAATCCGCGAGGAACTGAATGCCCCCAGTTGGATCCCGATGCGTGGCGATGTGTTCAAGTACCTGCGCGGCACACACTCTTCGTTTGATCTTGTTTTTGCTGACCCGCCTTACCAACTTGCCGGACTGGAAACGTTGCCGGACCTCGTCTTTCAGGGAAACCTTTTGCGAGAAGGAGGCATATTTGTACTTGAACATGGCAAGCAGAACGACTTCTCCGCCCATCCTCATTTTGTCGACCATCGCTCGTATGGGAGCGTGAATTTTACACTCTTTGAATAGGTTGTTTGTTGGTCAATTAAGGATAATTGCTAAGAGAATGTTAGAATGTGGTTTCAAGATAAATGTAGTTTGTCTTGATAGAATTGTGATATGGTCAACTGTTTTCCCGATAGAGTGGTTTATGCGTTGTTGTGAGTGGAGCAGTGTGAGAAATTCTTACCGTCCTCAGTTTTAAGAAAAAGCCTAAACAAGTCCATTGTTGTATCATAGAAAGTTTCGCTGTGCATAAATCTTTTGGCCGGATGCTCACAATATATAAGCACAAGATTCTTCTCTGCAGAATATCGTAGGTTCCCATTGATACCGTAGTTGTGAAGGGCATGTTTGCCATACATATTTATAGCAAAATCAAAGATTGGTCCACCGCAGCATACAAGGATATTAGGATTCAATAATTCAATTTCCTTTGATAGAAAGGTAGTGTCTTGTTGAATATACTCTCTCAATTCTCTATCTGTAAGCAATGAACAACCTGGGACTTTCTTGCATTCAATAAATGCGAAGGGGTAGTGATTGAAGTGGTTTTTCACCTTATCATGGTTGAGTTCGCTATACCAGATTTGAGCAGATTCTTCAACCGACACATGGCTTAATCCGTAAAAAAGATTAGCAATATTACGGAACATAGGTCGTTTGAGTTCTTGAGTACGCCAATCATCGCGAAGCCAAAGTCTGGCATCATCATCCCAGTGCTCCCCTTTCCCTTGATTCTGATCCTTTACTAAAAAGGCAATTCTCCTTTTGGAATGAAGCCAAAGGTTCTCAATGTCAATCGTCTGGTCTTTTTTGAACATTAGTCCATCTTTGACAAATGGGCACTTGTATGTAGATTTCCATTGCTTAAACAATTTACCAAGGGCTGCATTTAGTGAATCCATTATTGTATCTCAATATAGTCCTTACCGACAGCATGTAGTTCTGAAATCTCACGAGGCGACATTCATTTGCAGTCTAAAAATTTTTCAATCCATCTGTAATCATCTCCCTTTGTACTCCACTGAAATTTCCACGTGTCTCCTGTATTATCATTTATGAGGTAATATTGATACATACTCGTTAAAGGATGAATAGAAAAAATTCGTGTCTTGTTATTTGATACCAATTCTTTCTCATTAATGGGTAAGCATAGTATATTATCTAAATCCTCCGTACTATACTGTACTTGCCATAATCTGCCGTTGTATGAATCCAACAATATAAATGTCCACATATTTTGTGTTTCAAACATTTGAAACCTTCCTACCCATTTTGAATCCATAACAGGAAAGGCAAGAGAATATCTGTTGATAGGAACGCTAAACATATTCTCTTCACTATCTACGCTATATTGGATTTGCCAATTTTTACCTGTATATGTATCAAGTAGAATAAAAGTCCACATGTTTTGCGCTTCGTAAAGACAGAATCGACCTGCTTCATTTTCTATTGCCGTTTGAGCGATACAAATCGTCCATGATTGACCGTCATCTTGAATTTGTCGAACCTCTCCTGTCATCGTGTTTAATAGAAGTTTGTTGTGATAATTCTTGGTTTGATATACTTTGTAAATCGAATTATTCTGAGCAAATGAGGTCAATGCAATTATAATTAAAATAGATATGGATATATACTTCTTCATGACTTTGGCTTGTTGTTTATAAGTTTATGTTTTGTATAATTTAAGTTTGGTCTTTAATACTTTACTGTTACGACTTTAATTCCTTTGTTTCTTGCTGATTCAATCAAATGTCTAGTCATTTTGCTTTTACCATCCCAAAATGCAATTAGAGCATCAGCCTTGCCAAGCTTTTCGTAATTTGAATGATAAGCTGCTTCTTGACCATATTTTTCCCAATATGCTTCATAAGGTTCGACAATTAGGGAGTGTTTCCTTGCATATTTTTCTATCAAACAAGATGTTAACGTGGAAGTACCAGATATTATTATAATCTTATGGCTATGAAGCTTTGAGTCAAGATAAAAATTACATTTTTGTTCGAACAACGTTTCATTTTTAAATGATCCACTGCCTGCTATAATGACCCTGAATGTATCTTTGTCTTGAGGAAGAATTGACGTTACTTCTTCGACGAAGAAGCTATCCATGTCTGGTTCAAAGGTAAAACTTCTATCTTTGGTATGGTAGCTTGTACACGTTTCAGCATCAATCATATTTGGATGCATAGGCTTACCATATTTCTTGCTTAGTCTACATATCGGATTTTTTTCGTACATTGTGGCATAATAAAACTTACACAGATTACATCGCCTTATATTCTTGTTCCTTGACATCCATGTTAGTGCTATCCAATCTACCCAATCCATAGTTTGCTTTATTTGCACAATGTTCAACTCACAAACAGAATCGTTTAATAGTTTATAATCTGCTTGTTGGCATTTTATTGGAGTAATATAGCCATTCTCGTTAACAGAAGGATTAAAGATATAGCGAGATACTTCTGAGCTCATAGGCTCTTCGAATTCGCGTTTAAAAGACACGAAGTTAACGACTTTCTTAAAAATAGATTCAGACTCTTCAAGCACGTTTTGTTTTACTATGGATATAATATCTTGTTCTTCCTTAACTGTAATCTCTATTATCCTCAACCCAGAATTTAATTTTTTTTCTTCGCACGCATGTGTTACACAAATCTCAATGAGGATAGGTGGAATCTCGGGACTTTTAGAATTAGTAAGAAGGAGGTCAGCAATAAATCCATTTACACCAGCTTCCATACTGCAGGTGTCATAGTACTCCTTTAGGTCTATTTCTGCTCGTTCGTTGCATTTATAACATTTTACATTGCGCAATCGGCATTCTTTGTTACTACAATTTTTGGTGACAGAATATGCTACGATGAATTGTTCTGAATTATCAAATTTCTGTTTTATCAGTTTCTTTGCAAGATTGTGAATATAGGTTTCACCGGAACATTCAACAAGGTTCTTATGGTAGAAATGCGCTCTTCGAGATTTACTCCCAATAGCACGTGGCAACATTGAGTTACCACATCCTACACAATAGTAGGTGTGGGATTTGCTCGTCTCTTTCGTGTAATCGTCAATTGAAACGAGACTCCCGTTTTCGTCGTATGCGTATTTATACTTTATTTCTGCCATGAGCTTCCATTATGTTATGGGAGGATTGTTTGCTTAGAATAAAAGTATGTGTTAGAAGTTGGCAATCTCGCATGTGTCTTGTAACCTTATGGTTGTAGTTCAAGAAGTTAGCAAGGATTGTGGGTGATGATTGCCAAAGACAAAGTTATAAGGTTTTTCTGTGTTCTGTCTGCGTTTGGCCATAATATTTTGCGTTCGAATGTGAGAAAACCTTCGTTTCGCGGAAAAGTCAACCCGAACGTGAATGGTAAAAGTACATTCGCCGCTTCCATCATATCACTTCAATTGTGTAAAAGTACAATCGCCGCTTCCTTCGTATCACTTCAATTGTGTAAAAGTACAATCGCCGCTTCCATCGTGTCACTTCAATTGTGTAAAAGCATAATCGCCGCTTCTTTCGTATCAAACCAATTCTGGATTGACGTGTCGTATTGTAATTCTGATGATTTAATCCGAATGTGAATGACCAATTTGGGTTTGTTGGTGGATAAAATCTCATCAAAAAGGCTATTTGTAAGTAGATTCGCGAAATAAGACCATAAAAGATGTTAAATATATAGTCTTCAAATAAACTATTAACATAATAATTTGCAATTTAACGAAAAAGCTTTAACTTTGCAGCGTGATATGACAAGAAATTTAGTTTTTCAAATCAGAAGCCACTTCATGGCCTCGCACAGGCAAAATTTTTCCACGTAGAGAGAAAAGGAGATGGGAAAACGTAGTTTTTGAAGATTGGCACGGTAAGAGAATTAAAAGTATGTCGTTCACAATAAAAATTTAATTATTTAATCTTATTTAATTATGGTACAATTAAAAAGAGGGTTGCGCAGGTATGCAGCGGCAATCCAGTTGGCACATTCGGAGGATGTTGTCAAAAGGGCGAAAGCCTCAAGTGATGTAATGGGTCTTGTAGGTCCGCTGGTTAATAACCTTGAAAGCAAGCTGAACATTCAGCGTAAGTATCTGATGCAGTCGAGGGCAAGTTCTTTAACCCGCAAAATCCAAAATTTGGATAAAGTGGCTTATAGAATGTATTGGACTTATGTGCAGTCTGTTAATACGTGCGTTTTGGATGATGACAAAGAGAAGAAGGAGGCTGCTCTTCAGTTGAAGGATCAGATTGTTGCAAGTGCTATTTCCTCCAAACTAACTCGTTCGAAAAGAATTGCTAAGTTGTTGGCGTGTGTTAGAGAACTCACTAATACGTACGCTACGCAGCTCAAGTTGCTCTGTTTGGATGACGAGGTGGCAGACATGAAAATTGTTGTGGAATCTGTCTACGAGAGTACATTGCAACGCTCGGAAGAACGTATGGTTGTTCCTATTGGAGCTCATGCCACCGCTCGTAAAGAGTCGGAGAAGGCGTACGCGGGATTGATAACCGCGCTCAATGGCTTGGCCGTGCTTGACGAGGAAGGTAAGTTGACTGACCTCATTCTCTTTATCAAGACTGAGCAGAAACGCCTGGAGTTGAGCGAATTTGGTCGTGTTTCGTCTGAGCAGAACGAAGAGAGTACAGGTGGCGATGTATCTGGCAATCAGAAGCCGGGCGATCAGAAACCTGATGGTAGCGAAGGTGAAGGCGAGCAGGGTCCGGAAACTCCTGGCGATCAGACTCCAAGTGACAGCGAGGGAGAACAAGGTGGTACGGGTACCGACACCAATCCTGACTCCGGCTCTGGTTCTGGTTCAGGTAGTAGTGATGACGACAGCCCGTTCCATCCTTGATGGAGCGGAAGAAAAATGTGCCCAAATTTATCTGACTGATTTGGGTTGAAAAGAGGGAGAGGGTGCAGCCACTTGTGGGTTGCACCCTCTCTTTTCATGTTGTGTTAAACGGTTGTTGATTGCGAACCAGTGAGTTTACTTCTTGTATCCGCACTTAGGGCAGACGCCTTTTTCGTTGAGAGCGATTCCGCAGAGCGGACAGCGGTCGATGCTTGTGTGAGAGGGGAAGTCCTCTGTTGCTGCATTGACACCGCTTGTGAATGTCAGCTTCACGATGTTGAGTTTGTCTTTCAGGAGGTCGTAGACAATCTTAATCATGCCCTCTACGGTCATGGTTTCTTTGGTTACCACGAGTCGGCAGTCAGGAAAGGCTTCTGCCAATTCTGTCTTGAATGCTTCACCTTTCATCTTGTTCTGCGGAGTGCCGTTCTTGATGCCGGTCTGTTCGTAGACGCCCAGGATGGCGGGGAGCAGTGGGTCGTCCTGGCGAAGGATAAGTGCGTGGTCAAAGTTCTTGAGCACGTCCCAAGCCACTTTCTGAATCTCGTTGCATGGATATGCCATGTTCACTCCTTCGTTAATGGGTTCTTCCACTTCGATGGTCAAAACGCCTGTGTGTCCGTGGAGATACTGTGCCTCACCCTTGAATCCGTAGAAACGGTGAGCATACTGAAGGTCTAATGTTGCAATGCTTCTCATGTTGTAGTTTTTTTTATTAATTAACGACAATAATTTAATGATATAGTGTATGCGCAAAGATATTTTTTATTCTGAACAAGCAATGATTTTTGACATTAAAATAAGTTATGGTAAGACATATAAAAGCGTGTAATTATCCATTTTTTGCTATGTTGACTTGCCAAAAGAGAGAGATGTGAAAGGGGGAAAAAAAGTACTGCCTAAACCTTCACAGGCACGAGGCAGCACAACCACAAATACAAAATACAACTAAACAAATATCTTAGCGATAAGTTAGTCTGTTTGTAAATACAATGACATTTATTTATTGATGAGAGAGAACATTTTTAATAAGAAGGATTCGTTTCCTTCATTCGCTTACAAATATATAGAATGTTTTTATTTTAGCATGTTTGTTAACACAGTTTAACTGTGTGCTGATAAATTGGGGGTTAAAAGTCAAATCCAAGTTTGAAATCAACGCCATGTACGCTTTCGATGTTTTGATCGAATTTGTCTTGTTGCAGTTCAAAGCCAACTCCTAACCGGAGTCCTATGCCGCTGTCTCCCAGTCCAACGCGACATCCTAAGGTTGGATTGATATAGATTCCTTCGGCATGGATGAAGGAATATCCTATCTTGACATCGATGAAGGGGGTGACGGAGCGGTTCAGGGGAGTGATGGAGAGCGCCGCGAAGACGGGCAGGACGTGGCTTGCGGCTCCGAGGGGATAGCAGTTGTAGCCTACGCCGGCACCGAGGAATACATATGGGTTGAACTGATAGCCGTGGGTGGTGGATACCTTCCATCGGTTGAGTTTGTTGTTTCCGAATCCTACGGCATAGCCGACTTCTATCATGCCTTTGTATCCCTGATGTGGGGTGCCGTAGGCATCTTCGTTGTAGTGTGGGCGGGGCGCATTGAGGGATAGATTATTACGATCTGAGCCGGCTTTGATGAATGGAGCCCGGCTTTTGAGTGCCCGGTAGTCTTGTCGGGATGTTCGCTGCTTGCGTGCCTTCTTGGATTCGAGTGGTTCTTTGGCCATGCGTGCCACCTGGTCATAGCGTATGATGTAGATGGTTCCTTCGGTGGTCAGCAGTTTGAATTTTTCATTAGGTGTTTGCTCTATGATGATACCGCGCAAGACTCGTCCGCCTTTGGTATGGATGACATCTTCGAAACTTTGAGCCTGGATATTGAGCGTAAGAGTGAGGGCCAAAAGTAGGAAAATGATGATTTTTCTCATGATGGTGATTGTTTATGGTGCAAAGAAACAATCTTTTGGAGATTTCTGCAAGTCAAAATCGAATAACTTCATGTAACTTTGTGGCAACACAAGGGCTGCCAGTGCTGTGTGGAACAGCCTCCCTGAGAAACGAAGAATTCTTATGAAAAAAGAAAAAGAACTGCCCATGATTGACCTCCCAGAGGAGTGGCTCGTCGGAACGGACGTGAGCCGGGAAATTCTGAATATGTATGCCAATTATCCCGTACGTTTGAAGTGTGAGGTTTTCGCCTTATGTCGGGGTGGTGAAATCGAGGCCTCGGTCAACCTCAACCGTTTCGTGGTTCGTGCCAACAGTTTTGCAGTTCTCACACCGGGTAGCATCTTCCAGATTCATCGGGTAGAGGGCAATCTGAGGATTTACTTCTTCGGCTTCTCCGCTCACTGTATTGACGAGCGGGGCGACCACGACCTCTTGCTGTCAATGGCGTCCAACACGCAGTTGTCGCCTATCCTGAACCTGCCTCCCGAGGGAGCTGGCATGGTTGAGAAATACTTCGACCTGCTCATTTCGGCATATGAATACTTCAGTGAGGACGTGCGCAAGCAGATGACTTCGGACATCTATCAGAATATCCATACGGGCTTGAAACTGTATTACGAGCAGCACAATCCAAGTACGATGTCGATGAAGAAGAACGAGCAGTTGTGGAAAGAATTTTCATTCTTGGTACTGAAGAATTACAGGCTGACGCGCAATGTGGCGTGGTATGCCGAGCAGTTGGGCATTTCGCAGGCCCACCTCTGCAACTCCATCAAGCAGATGTCGGGTAGGACGTGTACCGACATCATCTCGACGCTGGTCATTATGGATGCCAAGTCGCAGTTGAAGCAGACGCGTCAGTCCATACAGGCCATTTCAGACTATCTGAACTTCTCTGACATCTCTTTCTTCGGTAAGTATTTCAAGCGTTATGTCGGCATGAGCCCGTTGGACTACCGCAATTCGTGATGTCTCTCTCTTATTTCAAATCCTATTGACCGATTTGGGTTTATCGCTGCAGTGAGAAGCGGAAGGTCACTCCGAAGTCATCGGTGGTGATGGGGTATGATGCCGAGGTGACGAGCGGTGTTGTCTGTTGCCTGTCGTAATAGATTCTCATGGTGAGCAGTCTGCTTAGCTGATAGTCTATGGTCGTGGCAAACTTGATGACTCTGTTGCCGGAGGTCGTTTGTGTGTTCCCCTCGACAACATCCCGGCAGAGTGCCAGTTGCCTGCGGAAACTGAGGTCGGCCTTGATGGTGAGGTCGTGCGACATATCATTCTTGCGCGATCTTCTCCTTGACCTTCCCGGTCGGAAATCGGCAATCTTGTATCCGGCTCCGAAGACAAAGTCTTTGGAGTGCATCTCGACGAGTTGAAGGGCCCTCATGCTGAGGTTCAGTACGCGGGTCTTGCGTAGCTGAACGGAAGTCGTCACGCCGTTTTTCATCGACACGTCCAGTCCGATCAGCGGCGAGAACTGCTCGTTGATGGAGACCATGCCGATGTCTAAGGCCGAGGATGGCCTGGGTTGTCCGGTCTGTACGTCTTCGATGAAGCCGAGGTCACCCATATAGGTGTGGTAGGTCTGATAACTTTCGTAACTCCCTATGCTATATGTACTCTTGTAGGCATGGGTGAGCGTGATGCTGTTGAAGTGTTCTCTTATCCAGGGTAGCCGACTCAGTCCGGTGTAGGTGAGCCTCCACCCCGGAATCATCTTCCAGATGCTGGGAATGATGTCGGTTACGCTGTTCTTGTGCGCATCCCGACCGCTGTAGGCCGATAGCAGAGCAGGAATCATTACCTCTGCGCTATAGGGATTGACATCACCCAGCGTCGGGTTGTAGGGTTTTCCTGCCAGCGAGGTCCCAGCGGGATAGGTTGCTCCTGCATATTGTTCCTCGAGGTTGTTTCTGACGAGCGGTATGTTCTCTCTGAATCGTTCAAAGGCGGCAGAGTGGTAGTTGTTTGAGGCCGTTGGGTTCTCGAATGAGGAGGCGAGAGAGAGGATGCTTGTCGAGAAATTGCCTCGTGAGGCGGGTTCGCCCTTGTGTCCTACGTAGAGTTGGAAGGTATGACTGCGGTTCCAGGTGCGCTGGGCTGCTAATTCAATCTTCATGTCGCGCAGGGGTTCCAGGTTGATGCGCAGTTGGAAGTCTTCCTGCAGGTTGGACGATGCCTCTATGGAGAGTGAGTCGTTGTCTGTGATAACCCATCCGTTGTCAATGGCTTCTTGGATGTAGCTCTCGCCATTCAGTCCGAATGCGAAGGACAGCCCGGGAGCCAGTCTGCTGCCCATGCGTCTCTGTCCGAAGATGTCGCCAATCAAGGGGCGGAATCCTGGGATGGTCATGGCACAGCTGTTTCGATAAATGAGATTGATGTTGCGCACACTCATGGCAGCCCGTGCGACATACTGCAAGACGTTGTCCGCACGTTCTTTCCAGCGTTGCTTCCCAGTGGGAGTAGCCTGTGTGAGGGTGTCTTTCACCGCCCTGCCTCTGCCTGCCAGTTCTTTGAGTGCGTCTAGGGTAGAGAGCGCCTTTTGCTGTTCCTTCTGCTGCTTTCCTCCTCCCCCTTGTCTGAAGCGTTGATTCACGGCTTTCAGCCACTTTGACTTGTTGTAGAGTCGTTCCAGGTCCATGCGTCCGTTCAGGTCTATGAGTCGTTGGTTGCTGATGGTATTGCCGGTATAAGTTCCGTCGTTGAGGTCGAATCCGCGGTCCCAGTTATAACTTGATGCAAAGCGCGTGTCGGCTGTCAACCAGTCGGTTGCGGGTGTCCCTTCTAGTGGAAGGGTGTAGCCCACGTTGAATGTCTGCTGGTAGTCCAGCGGTGTACCTAAGGAGAGCAGGCTATGTTTGACAGAGTCTTTCCAGGCGGTATATTCGTCGGGGTATAGGTTCTTGTTTACAACGCCGTAGGGTTCCTCTATCTGCGCTTGTGTGGCCGATGTGTAGTTCACCTGCAGTTTGTCGGTGAGCCTCCAGTTGAACGAGAAGTTGCGATTCCAGAGGAACTGTTGGGAGATGCTGAGGCCCGATTCCTGGGATGACATGTTCCCCAGTTGTTCGTTCATGGTTCCCTCGACGTCGCGGAGTTGCATCTCGTAGTAGTGTCGGGAGATGTCGCTGTTGAAGGAGACGGACTGCGGGAGCAGATTTAGGTTGAACTCGCGGATAAACCGCAGCCATGCTGACCGGCTGTTGACCACCTTCTTGAAGGGTTCCCAGGATTTGATGTCGGGTGCATAGGTGTAGCTGATGGCTCCTTTCCAGTTCAGATCGTTTTCGTAGGCGGTAGTCGGGTCTTGATTCTTGCTGTGCGAGTTGGCATAGCTGAAGCTGAAGTTGGCAGGGTCGTAGGGCATGGGGTTCTTGCTCCTGATGTCAAAGCGCAGGTTGCTGATGCTGAAGTTGCGCGTTGTCGATGTCTCGCGGGTCTGGGTGAGCAGAGAGTCCTTGGCCTGTGTGTCGGTCAGCATCTCCAGCGCGTCGTCCAGTGGCATGTCGTTGTCGAATGGATTATAATAAGGTGTCTTCCGCTCCTTGGAGAACGAGTAGTAGATAGGTGCCGATAGCTTGAGCTTCTTGGGCAGGAGTCGGCCAGCGTCTATATTGGTCGAGGTGGCATATTGCAGGTGGTCGTCGGTAGTCTTGTTGAAAGTCCCGTCTTCAAGTCCGCCGAATCCTTTGGTCGCATAATAGCCTTGGAGGTTAATGCTGCCCAGGTCGCTCAGTTGGACGTTCAGGTGTCCTTTCAGGGCCCATCCGCCGCTGTGGTTGAAGTCGGCGAGACGCATCTCGTCCACCCACACCTCTGCGTCGCGTGCGCCGTCTCCCGTCATGTTCCTCACTCCTATCATGATGGTCCTCACTTCGCCCAGCGTGGGGTTGCCGATGATTCTCAGCAGTCGTTCGGGATGTTTGTTGTCAGTCTCAGTGTAGAGACTTGTATAGGTGATGCCTGAGCCTTGCGTGTTCTTCAGTCGGTTACGGTTGCGTTTCAGGGTGGTGAAGGCTTCCAGTGAGAGATCGATTTCGTTTTCCTTAGGCCACACGCTCTGCTGTCCTGTGCTTCCGGTGTATGTACCGTGTGGGGTCGTTCTCAGCGGTACTTCATATTCGTAGTAGTTGGAGCGATAGTCCGATCCCAGTCGGATGAACAGACTGATTTCCTCGTCTTGAATCTCGTTACTCAGGTCGGTCAGTGCCTCGGCGTGGACGAACATCTTCAGGGTGCCGTATTCCCTTAGGTTTAGGTTGGTATTCTTGTAGATAGCCTTGGCATCGCCCGGAAGCAGGTTTTCCACCTTCATGCTGACGGACTGCTCGTCCTGTTGCCTGAGTTGAGGCTGTGAGGTGTCCACAACTCGGCTGATACCTGGAGGCAGCAGGTAGTTCACCGGGGTGCGGTTGGCGTTCTCCTCTATGCCTACCGTCGACACGTTGAAGGTGGCGGCCGAGGTAGTATAGGTGTCTCGTTTCGGGTTGTAGATGGCGTCGTTGTAGGTGCGCCACTCTCCGCGTGTCAGTTCCAAGGTGGCGAAGCGTAGAGTGATGTCTTTCGCGAATCCTGTTAGGAAGATTCTCATGAACCGGATGGACTTGAAGTCCTTGATGTTTCCGATGGCTTTCCCATTGCGCACGGGCACCTTGAACTGATACCAGGTCACCTCCTCGTTGCGTCCGTTGCGTAGGGTGACCGAGGCCTTGCGGCTGTCGGTGATAAAGTTCCTGCCCACAACGAAGTCTGCGGGGCGGATGCTGATGCGGTATTGGTAGTACTTTTCCGTTTCGTTCATCGTGTAGTCCAGGTTCACATCTTCCGCATCGGGTGTGGTCTTGGCGGCAGTGTTGTATTTCTCGCCTGAGTCTTCGGGAGTCCTGCTGTTGCCTTCGGGGTTGTTGAAATACTTGTAGCGTTCGATGATGCCTTTCTCTTCAGCGTCATAGTCGCTGCCGCGGAAGTAGTGATAGTTGTCGCCGGCGGGGTCGGCGGCGAAATCTTTGTAGGCTTGGGACGACACGATGCCTTGTACGACCTGCAGGTAGTTGGCATAGGTGCCGAAGCGGCTCTCCTCGTCGTTTGGCAGTCCGTCCAGTCCCACGTCCTGGTTTCTGCGTGAGCGTGTGTCGCTGTCGAAGGCGTAGGTGATGCTTCGTTCGCGTGAGACTCGTCCCCACACCGTCTCGTCTGTCTGTGTCGTGTCTCCGTCGGGAGACAGTCCGTTTTCAAACGACTTCCTGCCGTCTTTCAGTATGTCTTCCGAGAGGTCGCCCAGGTTGATATACAGGTCTCCGCCCTTGGCTGTACTGTTTCCTGCTCCCACGTTGTTCCCGGCATCGTCGTAGATGAAAGGGTCGAGCATCCAGAAGGTGATGTACTCGATGTTGGATGCCTCGAAGTCACTGGTGTCCAGTCGTCTCATCATGCCTCCCCATCGGCTTTCTGGATAGAGCAGGGTTCCGTCGCTGTTGAGGCGGGTGTCCAGATTGTACGGCCCTCTCTCCTTCGGGTAGTAGGTGAGGTTCAGGACGTTCATGGCCGCCGTCTCTTGGTAGTCGGTCTCCCGGTTGGGGAATATCTCCTGTTCATAGATCTCGCGCACGTAGTGGTTGGACTGCTGGTTGAGGTCGGCCTTCAGGTGGGCCGGAGTGAGGGAACTGTTGCGTCGTGTCAGAAGGGCGTCGATGTGATACCAGGACAGCAGGGCCCTGTTCTTGCCGTAGGCGATGTCGTTGCTCTTGGAGGCTTCCGGGAACAGGGAGTTGACCTCGTTGCTGTAAGGTGTGGAGGCCAGCATCCAGTAGGAGGGTGTGCGCAGGTCTATTATGCTCTGGCTGTTGTCAAAGTCGTCGATGTAGGAGGCTTTCTCCTGCATACCCTGGCCGTAGGAGGTGACCAGCTTGGCAAACTCGACATTCAGGTTGATGGCTGAGGGGGCTGAACACTCTGTGAACGGCAGCCGGTTTATCAGATGGGTGAGCCATTGGCTTTGTGTCTTCCAACCGATGTTAAGTCCCCACAGCGTGTTGCTCAGCGGTTCTTCGTACAGGTTGACCTTGCTTGTCGTGGAGTGTTCAGTGAGTCTCATCAGGGTGGCTCCCAGTCGGAATGTCCGGCTGAGGTCGTAGCTCATGTTCAGTCCTAACATGGTCTTTCGTTCCAGACTGAAGTCATCGTTGCCTTCCAATTCGACGCTGACAGGTGTGCCTGCATCGGTGATGCTGGTGTTGATGATGGTAACGATGCCTGAGGCATAGTCGACGATGTAGTCCTGGTTCTCGGTCAGTTCCATGCCTCCCGCCGTGACGTGCAGCGATCCCGGTGTGATGCTGGTACCTACCTCAATTTCGTTTACACCGGAGGCGGAGTATGTTCCCTCGAGGTGAAACTTGTCCCGTTCGGCCATTTGCTTGGCAACTGTCTGTGTAGAGTCGTAGAGTGCTTCGAAGACATACTTGTCGGCAATGGCATCGTTGCCAATCTGCTTGCTGAGATCACGTCCGAAGGGCTCGGTCGAGGGCAGGAAGATGCGTCCGTCCTGTGCTTGAATGGTATATCCATCGACAAAATCGAAAGCACCGTCGGGGAATGGCTTGTCGAGCGCGTTGATTCTGTCCAGCCCCAACACGCGGATCAGGGGGACGGAGGCGATGCGTCCCTCCGTCAGGTATTTCAGGCCGATGCTGGTCGAGTCGTTGCGGTAAGTGATGTGCAGTTGGAACTTGTCCTTCTGTATGGAGCTTGCGTTTAGAGTGTAGACGTTCTTCATCATGAGCGGCCAAACGATGGTGTTGGGACTTGATTGTGATGACTTGAGCAGTTTTACGTAGAGTGCCTGACTCGATTCCTTGATGTCGCTCGAGAACTCGCCAACCTGGTAGTTGTTTCCCTTGTAGGTGTATTCGTAGGCCACGGCCAGGATTTCGTCACTCTGCAGGGTGGTCTTCAGGGATATGTAGCCCAGTTTCGTGTTGAGGGTGTATTCGTCGCTTTGCAGGAGTCGGGCCGACTCCAGTTTCTCGTATTCGTTGCCTCCCTCCATGCCTATGCCGTTGAGTGTACCGGCTATCTCGGCGATGTTCCGGCAGGCGTTGTATTGTGTCTGGAAGGTACTGTACAGTGCGTTGGCGCTGTTGGAGGGGTAGTCTGTCCCGTGTCCCCATCGTTCGTTGCCTACGTGTACGCCTTCGGCTATGTCGGCAAAGGCCAGGATGCAGCGTGCGTTATCATAGTCGCTTTTGCGATTGGTTATCCATACCTCGATGCGCTTGATTTCCACGCCCGAGGTGATGTTGGGCAGTTGTCTCAGGTTCTTCTCGTAGTTGTCCCGGAAGAAATGGGCCAGGAAGAAGTGACGGTCGGCCTCGTAGTCAGAGGCTTGTATGTCGAAGGTTCTGGTCTGCACACCTCTCCTGCTGCTGACGGTCTTTTTCTTGCCTTGCTGCTGGCTGATGACCGTCTGCAGGTTCAGTCGGACGAACTGCAGGTCGGTACGTATACCGAAAAGGGCTGACGAGCCTCTGATTAGGGAGTTCTCGGAGGTGATGGACACGTTGCCGGCCTCGACCAACTTGATGATGTCGTCTTCGTCTCCCTCGTATTTGATTTTTAGGTTCTTGCTGTCAAAGTCGAAGGTGGCGTTGGTGTTGTAGTTGAGGTTGAAGTCGAGTTTGCTGCCCACTTGTGCCCGGATATTAGCGTCTACTTCCTCCTCAAAGTCTACGCCCCATGTGTTTTTCTGGTTCTCGGGCAGTGTGGGGTTGTCTACCTTTGTGTGCGTGAAGCCTACCTGTAACTCGGCACTGCCCTGCATCCTCAGCTTGATACCTCCCGGTCCGAAGACTCTATCGGCGGCCTTCGGACTGTATTGGCGGTTCATGAACGGGAAGGGCTGTTTGTTGTCTTTGTGCTTGAACTCGTCGCGGTAGCGTTGCCGGTAATAGGCTTGGTTTGACTGTCTGGCAGTCCATGCCAGATACTCTGCGGCTGTCAGCATGCGGGGGAGTTCGATATCAACGCCTCCCAATCGCTTGTGCACGAAGTAACAGCCCTTCTGGGCGTCATATTCAATCGTGGTCTCTACGGCTGTTGCAGGCTGCACGTCTGTCTGGGCCGAGAGCGGGGAAAGCGGAATCCCTCCAATCAGTCCGATGAGCAGAATGATGCGCAGTATCGGCAGACGCATAACCATGTCTGAACAGCCAGTTGGTTATGGCCGTTTGTTAGAGTCGTTTGAGCGACAGTTTGATGACGTGCTCTACCGTTGCCTGCGGTTCTTCCTTCAGGATGGCTGTCACCACCTTCTGGGATGCCGCGGCCGGGAATCCGAGCATGGTCAGTGCGGCCACGGCTTCTTCGTGCACTTCGCTGTTGCCTGATGGCAATCCTGCGGTCATGCCGATTCCGGTCTCTCCGGTCGTTGTCTTAAGTTTGTCTTTCAGGTCCACGATGATGCGTTGCGCGGTTTTTACGCCGATGCCCTTCACCTGTTTCAGGATGGACACATTCTCGGTGGTGATTACCTGTACGAGTTCGCCAGGTGAGAGCGAGGAGAGGATGACGCGAGCCGTGCCTGAGCCGACACCGCTCACAGTGATGAGCTGAAGGAAGAGTTCGCGTTCCTCCTTGGTGGCAAATCCGTAGAGCACATGTGCGTCTTCACGGATGGCCTCGTAGATGTAGAGCTTGCACGTTTTCTTGCCCTGGATGGCGGTGTAGGTGTTCAGTGACACGTTGGCCGCATAACCCACGCCCTGACAGTCGATAACTGCTTGGGTGGGAGTCAGTTCTGCTATTTCACCTTTGATGTATTCTATCATGATGTGTGTGGTTGGGTTGGTTACGTATCTGCGCCCGTCGGCGGGTGCCTGATACGTGATTATATATACATATTATATTAACGGCTTTCCCTTCGGTTTATTGTCTTTGCCGGCAGGAGAAGTTTGCTCCGTCTGTGCAAATATAGTGCAAAAATCTCTCTGCCCGCTTTTTCATAACAATCAATCAAGCTTGTTGTTTCTGCTTTCGATTTGCACTATCTTTTGATAAGACAGGCTGCATCTCAGCATAACAATCAATCAAGCTTGTTGTTTCTGCTTTCGATTTGCACTATCTTTGCCGGTGGAAGTTGCAGCGGTTCTTCCCTTCATGCCGCGGCGTGCTGTCCGGTCAATCCTTATGTTGCTATGAAAATACTCCTGGCCAATAAGTTCTATTATGCCCGTGGCGGTGACTGTGTCTACACCATGCAGCTTGAGCGCCTGCTTCTTGCACGGGGGCATGAGGTGGCTGTCTATGCCATGCAATATCCGAACAACGTACCGTCCCGTTGGGAGTCCTATTGGCCGTCGGCCATGACATCGTTGCAGGCTCTCACGCGTCCGTTTGGCGATGCGGAAGTACGTCGCACGTTTACGGCCCTTCTCGATGACTTCCGTCCGGACGTGGTCCATCTCCAGAATGTCCACACCCAGCTCAGTCCGCTGCTGGCCGAATTGGCCCACCGTCGCGGTATCGGGGTTTGCTGGACGCTGCACGACCCCAAGCCGGTGTGTCCCTCTCATGTGTGTACACGAGGGAGAGAGCTGTGTACCGACTGTTTCAGCCATCCTCTCTCGGTGGTGCGCCACCGCTGCATGCAACGGGGTGGCATCCTTGGTTCGTTCATCGGCTACTTAGAGGCACGTAAGTGGTCCGTAGAACGGTTGGAGCGGGCAACGGATTGTTTCATCTCCCCTTCTCTCTTCCTTCGCTCGCTTTTATTACGAGGCGGCTTCTCTCCCCACAAAGTCACAGTGCTCCCTAATTTCGTTCCCGACGACCGATTGTTTCCCGTCGTTTCCAATCGTCAGCCTCATTATATCTATGTCGGTCGCCTCTCGTGCGAGAAGGGTGTCGAGACGCTCTGCCGCGCAGCGGCCCGTCTGCCTCATCGCCTGATTGTGGTGGGCGATGGTGAACTGCTCGAGCCGCTCCGTGCGAAGTATGGTGGGGTGGTCGACTTCCGCGGCCGTTTGAACTGGGTACAGTTTGCACCTCTGCTGGCCTCTGCCCGCTTCTCTGTCATCCCATCAGAGTGGGCCGAGAACAATCCTCTCGCTGCCATCGAGAGTCTCGTGCTCGGAACCCCGGTGTTGGGGGCTGATGTGGGTGGTATTCCCGAGCTGGTACTTCCTCCGGGACTTCCCGCCAACGGCATGACATTCCGCTCTGCCGACGTCGACAAGCTTGTACAGGCTATCCGCTCCATGTGGGAGACAATATTCGATTATCAGGCTGTAGCCGACCGCGCCCGCCGACAGTTTGCGGCTCATGTGCATGCCGAGCGATTGGAACAGCTCTATCTTCAGGTTTCCGCCTCCGCTATGCAATGAGTGTATCCATATTGAGGTAAAGATAGTAAAATAATCAGACAAATTGCGGATTTTTCAGGAACGGCGCGACCAAAGCTGTTTTTTGGCCTTGCCATTTATATGATTTGGCAAGGTCGAATCATATAAATGACATAGCCGAATCATATAAATGACATGGGCGAAGTTTCTCTTTGATTCAGGTGCCTTTACAGGTATCTGTAGCAGGGGTAGAGTCAAGTCTGCGTCCTTTGAATAGGTGTGGTAAAAAAATCGGACATTCTCTATTGGGTCTCAATGATTTGAAGATTTCGAACGCGCGTGTTCATAATCCATTTGAACGATGTTCAAATGCCATTATAATGCCGTTTGAATGCCATTTAAACCCGACTCTAAAAGACCGATTCGGATTTAGGAAGTCGGTGAGGGGCAAAAAAGAAGAGGAGCCGCTGGGCTCCTCTTCTTGATATGTTTCGGTTAGAAAGGGGAAAATTACTTCTCTTCGGCAGCTGCCCATTCCTGAGCACCCTTTTCCTTGAGCTGAGCGGTGAATGCTTCAGCCTTAGCCTCTGTTTCTTTCTCTTCTGCTTCAGAAGCGTATGCGTGACGGTAACCCTTAACCTTGTTCCAGTCTCCACGAGTGAAGTCTGGGAATGCTACTGCAGCACAGTTGTTGTCCATAGAGAGTTCGCCCAGTTCGGCCAGACAGCACCATTCTGCAAGGTCATATACGTCCATGTCAAGTGGAAGACCGTTCTGGAGACAGTAAACAAGACGGCTGTCCATGATGAAGTCCATACCGCCGTGACCGCCTACCTTCTTGGCAATCTCAGAGTACTTCTTCTGGATAGGGTGACGATATTTCTCAATGAGAGCATCCTTGTCTTCCTTCTTCATGAACTCGTGTCCGCTGAGATCGTCGACTGGCTTCACGCCGGCAGCCTCAAGGTCGGCAGAGCTGAGGGTATAACCTTCGATAGGATACTTGTTGGCAAAACCCTTGGAACCGGTGAGCTGATAGAGACGGTTGTAAGGCTGGTGTGTCATGACGCAATGCTGGATTTCGATAACCTTTCCGTTTTCGGTGCGGATGAGGGTTGTCGTGTGATCTCCGTTGCGGAAGTCTACTTCAGTACCGAGACGTTCTTCTGCCAGTGCTTTTCCGTTTACAGACTTTGTATCCATAGCCACGAGAGTCTTCATGCGGTCTCCACGGTGAATGTCAAGCGCTTGTGCAACCGGACCGAGGCCGTGAGTAGCATAAACGTCGCCACGGTGCTTCATGTTGAACTCAAGACGCCAGCCGAGTTTGTCGTTCTCGTCTTTCTTCCAGTATTCATCCCAGTAGGGTTCGAGGTTGTGGATGTAAGCACCCTGAGCGCGGAGGATTTCACCGAATACACCGTTTTGAGCCATGTTGAGGGTGTTGATTTCAAACCAGTCATAGCAGCAGTTTTCGAGAATCATACAGTGCTTGCGGCTCTTCTCACTCAGGTTGATGAGCTCCCAGCATTCCTTGAGGTTCATGGCTGACGGAACTTCAATAGCCACGTTCTTGCCGTTTTCGAGGGCGCACTTGGCTACAGGGAAGTGATGCAACCAGTCTGTAGCAACGTATACGAGGTCAATATCCTCGCGTTTGCAGAGTTCTTCGTAACCGGTTTCGCCATAGTAGACGTCAGCCTTAGGCATAGAAGCTTCGCGGAGGTACTTGTTACACTTCTCTGCACGTTCCTGTTCGTAGTCGCAGAGAGCCATGATTTGTACACCAGGGATGTAGGTGAAGCGCTTTACTGCACCAGGGCCACGCATACCAAGACCAACAAATCCCACACGTACCACATCCATCTTAGGGACGGTAAGTCCGACTACACTCTGCTGGTCGGCAGGGCGAGCAGGTGTTTCTACAACGATGGTTCCGTTCTCCCAATGCCAGTTTGTACCAAGGTCGTTGGTAAACGTAGTCGGAGTAGAAGAACATGAAGTCACGAGGGCACAGATGAGTGCGCATGCTACATAGAGCATAGATTTCATTTTTTTCATTCTGATTATGAATCTTTTAAAGGAGTTAGTAAAAAAAGTAATAGTTTCGTTGACAATTGAATATGTTTCGAGGCGGAGTCTTACTTGGATATCTCTACGATTTGTGTAGGAGCCATCTCAACGTTCCGCCGGTCGACCTGACGAACGAGGGCAGCTGCCAGTTGGAGGAAAGAGCGACCGGTGATGGTGTCTTCGTCCAAGGCAACAGGAGAACCCTGGTCTCCGCTCTCACAGATGCGTTGAACGAGAGGAATCTGCCCAATCAAGGGAATGTTCATCTCTTCTGCCAGATTCTTACAGCCCTCTTTGCCAAAGATATAGTAGCGGTTCTCCGGCAGTTCGGCAGGGGTGAACCATGCCATGTTCTCCACCAGTCCGAGGATAGGGACGTTGACCTTGTCGTTGGTGAACATGTTGATGCCTTTGCGCGCATCGGCCAAGGCTACGGCTTGAGGCGTGCTGACCACAATCGCACCGGTGAGTGCCAGAGTCTGGACAATCGTGAGATGGATGTCGCTGGTTCCGGGAGGAAGGTCAATGAGGAAATAGTCCAGTTCTCCCCACATCGCGTCACCAATAAGTTGCTTGAGCGCGTTACTTGCCATGCCGCCTCGCCAAAGTGTGGCTTGATCCGGGTCGACAAAGAAACCGATGGATAGTAGCTTGACCCCATATTTTTCTATAGGAACGATGAGGTCACGTCCGTCAACCGTCTGCGCATAGGGGCGTGCGTCTTCCACCTGAAACATCTTAGGTACGGAAGGACCAAAGATATCAGCGTCAAGCAGACCAACCTTGTAGCCTAACTTACAGAGCGAAACAGCAAGATTGGCAGCGACGGTGCTTTTGCCTACACCCCCCTTGCCGGAAGAGATTCCGATGATGTTTTTCACTCCGGGAAGGAGTTTCCCGACTTCCGGGCGCGGAGCCTGACGGCTTTCTGTTGTAATGTTTACCGTAATGTCGTTGGAGATATAGGTTCGAATAGCTGTTTCTGCGGCCTTAACTACCGACTTCATGAAGGGGTCGGTAGGCTTTTCGAAGATGATGGAGAAACTGACATTCATGCCGTCAATGCGCATGTTGTCAGCAATCATCTCGGCTTCAACTAAGTTCTTGCCATTGCCCGGATAGCGGACGGTGGCAAGTGCATCTAATATAAGTTTTGGATATAGAGTCATGTGTATTTATTTAGATGTATGGAGAGAACTGCGTTTTTCACGACTGTAACTGCGGTAGGTGTCGAGTTCGATTTCAACGTCCGGTTCGACAAGTGTTCCTTCGTGCGGCAGTCTGAAACGCAGGTACTTGATGCTGATTCCATGGTCAAGCCACATCTGTTCGTAATAGGTGCGTATCTCGCGAAGCGATTCCAATCCTTCGGGAATCACCGTTTGCTCGTCGTAGAGGTTGAATGTAGCATATTCGAGCGGCAGGTGATTGGCTTCTATCATATAATGTGTATAGGTGGCCATGAAGTTTGAATCGGTCTTGACATTGATGAGTCCGTCTGGTTGCAGGAATTTGCGGTAACGTTCCATGAAATAGGTTGACGTCAGTCGTTTGGTGGCTTTCTTCATTTGCGGGTCGCTGAAGGTGAGCCAGATCTCGCTTACCTCATTCGGAGCAAAGAAACGTTCGATTATTTCTATGTTTGTGCGCAGGAATGCCACGTTTGTCATGCCTTCTTCAAGGGACTGCTTAGCGCCTGTCCACATGCGGGCTCCTTTGATGTCAACACCGATGAAGTTCTTATCTGGGAATCGCTTGCCAAGGCCAATGGTGTACTCACCACGTCCACAACCCAACTCTAAGATAATAGGGTTGTCATTGTGGAAGAATTCCTCATTCCAATGTCCTCGCAAGTCACATTGGAACTGGTCTGCAATAGAGAATGGAAATTCAAAGACATGGGGAAATCTCGCCATGTCAGCAAATTTCTCGAGTTTTCCTTTTCCCATAGAACTTGTACTTTGTCAAATTAGTCGATAATAACCTTGGTCCATCCGTGGATATCGGGTTCTGTACCATACTGTATACCACGTAACAGATTGTACAGTTTGGTGCAGATAGGTCCTGGTTTGCCGTCCTTGGAGAAAACAAATGATTTCTTTTCTTCCAAGTCATCAATCTTGGAAATCGGTGAGATGACGGCAGCTGTTCCACATGCTCCGGCTTCTTCGAAGGTGGACAACTCTTCTTCTGGAATCTGGCGACGTTCTACCTTCAATCCAAGATCCTCGGCCAACTGCATCAAGCTTTTGTTGGTGATGGATGGGAGAATAGAGGTGGATTTAGGTGTCACATAAGTGTTGTTCTTGATGCCGAAGAAATTGGCTGCACCACACTCATCCATGTATTTCTTCTCTTTCGCATCAAGATAGAACTCACAGGCATAACCCAAATCGTGAGCCATCTTGTTGGCGCGGAGTGAGGCAGCGTAATTGCCACCAACCTTATAGATACCTGTTCCGAGCGGAGCAGAACGGTCGTATTCGCGTATAATTACATAAGGGTTAGTTGAAAAACCTCCTTTGAAGTAAGGACCTACCGGTGTAACGAAAATCATGAATAAATATTCCTCGGAAGGATGAACACCGACCTGTGCGCTTGTTCCAATCAAAAGTGGGCGTATATAAAGGGTGGCACCACTTTCATAAGGTGGAATGAAGCGCTCGTTGAGGCGAACGACTTTTGTCACCATTTCTTCAAACAACTCGGTTGGAAGTTCTGGCATGAGAATGCCACGACATGTGCTCTGAAGGCGGGCCGCATTTTCGTCCATTCGGAAGACACGAACCTTCCCATCCGGACAGCGGTATGCCTTGAGGCCTTCGAATGCTTCCTGACCGTAGTGTAAACAAGTGGCAGCCATATGCATAGGAATAGTCTCTTCACTACATACTTCAATCTCTCCCCATTTGCCGTTGCGATAGTAGCAGCGAACGTTATAATCGGTTTTGCGATAGCCAAAACCTAAAGTAGACCAATCTAAATCTTGCATATTACACAAATTCATTAATATATAAATACTTTTCGTTACAAATGTAGGGCTTATTCTTTGGATTCTTGCCCGTTAGAGAGTAATTTTTCAATTTCCGCATCAGCTTTTGTCAGTTTATCCTTACAGAAAGTGATAATTTTGTTTGCTTCTTTGATTTTTTCGGCCAAATCGTCAATTTCCAACTCGTTATTGTCTATTTGTCGGACAATTTCTTCAAGTTGTGCCATGGCTTCTGAATAGGTTCTCTTTTTCATGAGGATGTGGATGAGGAGTTATTGTCTTTTTTAATCTTGGTAATAGTGGACAGCGTCTGACCGTTTAGAAAAACGGTCGTAATTTGGTCACCGTTTTTCAGCGATGAAACGTCTTTGACGGTCTTCCCATTGAGCAGTGTCAGTGAGTATCCTTTGGCAAGGAGATTCACCGGAGATGCTAACTGAATTTTCTGGGCGAGTAACTCGATTTGATGTTTCTTCCTTGTCAGGAGTGACTGTGCTTTGCTCCATAGTTTTTGTTCCAGGAGGGATATCTTCTGCCTGTTGCGTTCTATGTGCCTGCCTGTCGCGTTCGGAATGGATGACGAAATCTTCTGGAGTTGATGGTGTTCATACCTAAGTCGATAGAGTGTAGCGGATGGCAGGCGATAGATAGCGTCATTCAGTCGTTTCTTTTCGAGGTTGAGTTTCTCGGCTATGCTGCGATGTAGGTGGTCCTTCAACAGAAGGAGTTCCTCCTCGGCATTTTGCATGTGATTGATTAGAAACTCTGCTGCGGCAGTGGGGGTCTTTACATGGGTGTGGGCGACAATGTCCAGGATTGTCTCGTCCCGTTCATGGCCAATGCCGGTAATGATGGGCAGTGGGAACTGGGCGCACGAAGCAGCCAGCAGATAGGTGTCAAAACCAAGCAGGTCGGAACTGGCTCCTCCACCGCGTATGATGACCACAGCGTCAAAGTCATCTTGTCTCTCAAGGATGCGGTCCATAGCTACAAGCATGCTTTGTTCGACACCGTCACCTTGCATGATGGACTGAAACAGCGTTGTTTCGAAATAGTAGTGGTGTGGATTATTGGCCAGTTGGTTGCAGAAGTCCCCGTAACCGGCGGCCGTGCTGGATGAAATAATGGCGATGCGCTTTGTAAGTTGAGGGAGTGTCAATTCTTTGTTGAGGTTGAGCACACCTTCTTCTTTGAGACGACGTAGTATCTCTTGTCGACGCAGTGCCAGGTCTCCTAAAGTGTATGTGGGGTCAATGTCCTGAATGACGAGGCTATATCCGTACAGTTCGTGAAACTGTATGGATACCTCAATCAGTACTTTGATGGTACTGGTAAAGGTTTGGTGGGTCGTCTCTTCAAAATAAGGCTTCAGAATCTTAAACCTGTTGGCCCAAATGACACCTCGTGCTTTGGCGATGATTTGATTACCGACAGCAGACTTTTGTATGAGTTCAACGTAGCAATGTCCGCTGTTGATATGCACTTCGTTAAGCTCTGCCTGAATCCAATAGCTTTCTTCAAGACTGTATGCAAGTGTAGAGCGTACGAGGCTGTTCAATTCGTATAATGAAAGGGCAGTCAAGGGTTCAGTCCTTTCTGGAAATCAGGTATTCCATATCCATATATATTATCGGGATATTGGGCACGGTCGCCTAACGAGCGTACCAGCGTTATGACTTGAGTAGCGGTGAGTTCGGGACGAGCCTGCCAGAGACAGGCTACCATGCCGCAGATGAGTGGTGAAGCAAAAGATGTTCCATTCGCATGAGTCTGCACACCGTCTGTCCCCATGACGCAGGCTTCCTCGCCAACAGCCACAACATCGGGCTTGATGCGATTGTCGGCAGTGTGTCCTACAGAGGAAAATGGCGCCAGCACACCTTCTTTGTTGACTGCTCCAACAGTGATGACGTCTTTGGCATCGGCAGGAGGAGTGATTTTCTTCCATCTGCCTTTCCCCGAGTTACCGGCACTGCATACAAGTATCATGCCTTTGGCGGCTATGCGGGATGCCTGACGTGACATCAGGCTGTACTTGCCGTCAAGATGGCGTAGCTCGTAGTTGAGGCTTTTGTCATCAAATTCAAAATATCCCAGTGAGGTGTTCAGCACGTCGCAACCTACGCTGTCGGCAAATTCTACGGCAGCTGCCCAGTAATCTTGCTCAACGAGAGTCTCACTGCTTGTGTCTTCACTGCGAAGCAGCCAATAGGAAGCTTCTGGAGCGGAACCAATCATGATGTGAGGCTGATTCATTGCCATGCACGAGAGTACTTTCATGCCGTGACTGTCTTCTGCGTAGATGTCTGCGCGCTTGTCTACAAAGTCATGTGTTCCTAAGATGCGGATATTAGACATTGCCGTAATCTTGTCGGCATTGTGAAATCCGGCGTCAATGACACCAATGGTCATGCCTTGTCCGCGAAATCCGGCTTCATGTACCTTATCTATGTTACATAGCTGTAGTTGCTTTGCAGATAAGCCATAGTAGGTGCTGTCTATGTGTTGATAGGCATTTGAGATGCTGTCTCGTTCGGTAGATCGGACGGGAGCGGAAGGTCCTTTCCAAACCAATTCAATTTCCCGGACAAAGGGGAGATGCTGAATCTCCTCTATGTTTTTCTGCTTGTTGCATGAGACGGTAACGCTGTTTTCCCATTTGCTGGTAACAAGAATTCGGACTCCACATTTTTCTATCTCCTGAATGTATTCCTGGCAGACTGGCAAGTCCAAGGAGTCGATAGCAATGTGTTGCTTTTGTCGGCGCAGGATGGCCTTCGGTGACAGAAAGGCATCGGGTTTTTCCAAGCTATAAGGGGTCTTGGCTTTGTCGGCCAGCGTAATACGGTATTTCAGTGTGTCCTGCTTCTCGGAAGAATAGGACACACTGCCTATGAATAATAAGTACAAAAGGGAGAACAATGTCCTCATTGCATTACTTTGTCCGTGTTATAACCGTCGTGCTGGCCGGGTCATTCCAAACCTTGACCAGTTCGTAGAATAACGCGTATTCTTCAGCCTTGACAACCTGTTGAGTGAGGGCGAGATGGCGAACAACAGTCACGCCTTCTGTGTTTTTGGTTGTTTCAATGCTGACGATTCCGTATTTGTTAGAGACTTTCTTGTTAGCGGGAGTAGCGACAATCTCCTGTCCGTCTTTGACAATAATTTTTGTAGTGTATGTCTCGTTGGGAAGATAAGGAAGCAGGATGTTGCTCAGCGGCTTTGTGCCCATGGGTAACAGGCGACTCAGTGCTGCCTTGATGCCTTTCGTAGGCTGTGCAATGGAGTAGAAGGCGAAACTGTCATGTTCTTCAGTCGCTTTCACTTCCGAGAGACGCAGGGTTTCTGAAATCTCAAGAGGTGATGCATCTGCTTTCAGTTCAAGTTTATTTCCTTCCGGGTCATTGAAGGCGTAGAAGGAGGTTAGATTTGCCTGTACGGGGTCTTTGGTGTCAACGAGGATACTGTTTGACAAACCACTTGCGTTCTCATCGGTTGTTTGGATTGTCCGGACAGCTAGATTCACAGGGAGTTGGCATGCCTTGCGCAGGGCGGCTTTCAGTATCAGTTTTTCGTCGTTTGAACCGTAGGCACTTTGAATGATTTCGGCCGGAGTGCGTAGTCTGAATCCTGTCATGTCAAGATTCAAGGCGCAGTTACCAAGCCCTTTCACATAGTTGTCAATCGCTTCTTCTTTTGCCTCGCCTGTTAATCCTTTGGTCAGTTCTTCAGCTTTTCCCTTCACTGTTTTGTCTGCATCCAGCGGACTGTGCTTGAACAGCGTTTGGATGGCAGCCTGTTTGTCAGAGTAGGTATTGGCTACAATCACTTGTAATTTGCCTGCTGCGGGAGTGACATCGCGTCGTGTGACACAAGGCAAGTTGCTCATGCTCCAGGTTACCTGTTTCATGCCATTGGCTGTCTTTACCGTTGGTTTCACATTGCCGTTGATTAGTTCGTAGTGCAGGGGCTTGTCTGCGGGAACGTTAATTTGCAAAGTGTATTTGGTGATAGGAGACAGTTCCTGCACCGTTGCATAAATGTCTAAGGCGTCGTAATATCCGGCTTTCGTGTTGAGGGTATAGTCCAAGTAAATGGTAGCGCCGATTTCAAGGCCTGTATGGACGATGACTAACTCTTTCAGATGGTTGTATGCAGGTGCTCCGGCGGCAGCAGACGGGAGAACCTCTACAAATGCGTTCTCCGGAGTCTTGATGATCGTGCCATCTGACTGTCGGGTGTATGACTCGTTAATCTTGATGTCTTGTGATAGCGGATTGTAGGTGACGAAAGTTTCGCCATACATGCTTCTGAAAGCAACATGAGAGAGCACCTTGATTTCTTTTCTCACGCGAAGGCTCTGACTGCCGTCTTCGTTCAAGGTGTATGTTTTGCTTAGTACGTTGAAAATGGCTTCACTCTTGCCGGCAGCAGAGAGCAGGCAGGGTACTAACAGGAAGATTGAGATATAGAGTATTTTTTTCATAGTTAATTCTTTTTAATGATAAGGTGATTGCTGTAATTCTTGTGTGCGTTGACTGCCTGGCGGAAACTGTCCCAGTCGGCAGACTGGTAGATGCGTTTTTTCAGCCTGAGGTTGTTTGTGAGTGTGATTTTGTTCTTTGTCTGTGTCAACGAACCTTTAAAGTCAGCACCGCTACCGGTCATTTGATCATTCTTTTCCGGGTTGGTCATCACATAACCGTTGGGAAGAGTCACAGTTTCATTGATGTCAATAAGGCGTGAGCAACTGTCTCTGAAGCCGTATTTGCGTTTTTCCACGGTTGTGTCGATGTTCATATAACTCTTCAGACTGTTGTAGAGATTGTTGAATGAGAATGGTTTGTAAAATAGCTCACCGTTGTTGCCTCGCATGGCATAATTCGGAATACTATATTTAAATGTAATGCTGATAGGAGCTGCCTGATAATCTTTGGGGTTCTTTCCATAGTCCACACTCAGAAGTTTGGCATTGGGCGAAACGGCCATCAGCTGGTTTTCAAGTGAGTTCTTCCAGTCGTATTGCATGCCTAAGGTGAAGATGTTTCGAATGGCTCGGTCGCTCTGTCCTTCACCGCCGATGGTCAGCACGCCGGTCAGGTTTCCTTGTTCGTCAAGTTTGTTTTGCACTTGAATGCGAACGTAGTGATTCTCGGGTGCGGAAAGGGGAGTCAGAAGCAGGTCGCTTCCTTCAGGAACACCCGGCAGGTAGTTTTGTTGCTGTTCGGCACTGCTCCATAATTCGCGGCAGAAGGGAACCCATGTCGGGTCAAGTGGCATGAGGGTGCCATTTGAGAGGCGTACGACAGCCACGCAGTGGTTGAAATGATCGGCAGGAATGCTTTCGACGCGGCTTCCGGCCATGGTCATTGCCGGGTATGCTTGAAATCCTGCAATGCGCAAAAAGGCGATGAGAGTGCCGGCAATGTCTTTGCAGACACCGCAGCGGTCGGTGAAGTTCATTTTGAGGTTATGAAGTGTGTAGCCTTCACCTTTACCCATGGTGATGCCGGAATAGCGGATATTATCGGCCACCCAGTGTGTCAGGGCTGCAACCTTCTCCATTTCGGTTGTCTTTCCCTTGATGATTTCGGCAACCTTCTGCTCTGCTTCAGGGATAGCGTTGAAGCTGCCATAGTCTTCGTTGACTTTGTTGAACCATAAGGATTTGTCTTTCCAGTGGTTGGTGGATGATAGCATCAGCTTGGGAGCAGCGTCGTAGAGGTCTACCATGTTCGGCTCTCTTTGGATGGGCAGAAGGTTGTCGATAGACCATGTGTAGGTCTTGCCGTAGTCGCTATATCGCATGGAAACAGCGCAAGCTCCCTGATAGAATTGGTATTGGATGTCTTTCTCGGCCGGAATGTTCAGGTGGTAGACCTTGCGGACGGTGGGCTGTGAAACCCAGAAGGGAACGATATCGTAGAAATGTCCTCGCATGGGCGGCACGAAACGCTCTTCGTCGTCGGCAAGCAGTTGCATGTTGTCAAGCAGTGCGTAGGTAAATCCTTGTTTGTTGATTTGATAGTCTATTATGTCGCCAACCTTCAGTGCGCCCAGTTCAATCATAATCTGGCGGGCACCCCAGTAAATGGCTCTGGCGGGAGCTGCGTAGTCATAGGTTTTCTTTACATCGAGATGTTTTTTTGTGCCATCGGCGTGTGTGATGGTCACGTGCTCGAATGTGGCATGTGCGGTCAGCGGGTCGTAGTCGTAGCGGATGATGCGGTTGTCGACTGCACCTTTCTCACTTTGGATTTTGATTACCTTGTTGATGGCAAAAGAACCGGAACCAGTCGGTTTTACGGATACGGATGTGCTGTCAAGAAGAACGACATAGTCCGCTTTTTCAAAAGCACTTGGCTGCTTGGTAGCATGGCTCGTCAAATGACTCATGCAAAAAGCTGCAGCACAGAGGATAAAAATTCTTTTTTTCATGTATGATTTCAATTTTGAGGTTTGGAATAGGTGTATGCTACTCTTGCGGGCCCGAGGATTCGGGAGAGACGCAGGAGGTGTTTTTCGGTTTGTTATCTGTGTATGAGATTCATGAACTCTTCACGTGTCTTGGCCTGGTTGAAGGCACCGGTGAAGTCTGATGTGGTGGTGATGGAGTTTTGTTTTTCTACTCCACGCATTTGCATGCACATGTGGTGCGCTTCTACGACAACCATTACTCCCAGAGGATTCAGGGTGTCCTGAATGCACTGTTTGATTTGTGATGTCATGCGTTCCTGTACCTGAAGCCGATGTGAGTAGATATCGACAACACGTGCTATCTTGCTGAGACCGGTGATGTAGCCGTTGGGAATGTAGGCTACGTGTGCTTTACCGTAGAATGGCAACATATGGTGTTCGCAGAGGGAAAAGAAGTCTATGTCGCGAACGATGACCATTTGGCTGTATTCTTCTTTAAATTTGGCGGAGTTTAATACGGCTTGAGGGTCCATCTCGTAGCCATGTGTGAGGGTAAGCATGGCTTTGGCTACGCGTTCCGGAGTCTTGATGAGTCCTTCTCTATCTTTGTCTTCTCCAAGCAGGGTCAGGATTCTGCTGTAGTGTTCTTTGAGCTCTTCCAGTGCCGGAGAGTTGATTATGGGATTTTCAAGCATTTTGTTTTATTGGATGGTGATGTTGATTTGGTCCTTGATGATGGAAACTTCCTTAAATGTCCCGGTAGCTCGCAGTTTGCGCATCATGGCATCTGCTTCTTCTATACTTTTGTA
>JAQXZK010000194.1 GCA_029227175.1 Bacteroidales bacterium
ACAGTTTGCAGAACTGGCAGAAAAACAGAAGAAAATCATCGTGTCCCTTAGCTAAATTGTTATACCCCGTTATACCCCAAACAAAAGGGGTATAACGGGGTATAATTCATTTAAGCTCAATCAACTCAATAACGATTGAAGTTTTTCTATAATGCGTTTTTCTTCTCCACTTTCGTTTGTTCTAAGGCGAAGAAGAGGAATACCGCATTTCTCCATAACGCTGTTTTTCAACGCATCCCGCTCCGCCTGTCGGCTTCCCTCTGCATGGTATCGCGTGCCGTCTATCTCAATAGCCATAATAGGTTTCTTGTCCATTTTGTTGAACAAAAGGAAATCCAAATGCGTCAAGGGGTTAGATGCATACCTCGCCTCTTCCGTTGTTAAGGCAGAATAATCTCTAACCAACGTCGCCAACGAGGAATGCATTGCGCAGCCAACTTTAGAGAACTCCGGTCGCGCCAATATCTTTTCAATGACCGCGTAGGCTATATTTTCCGAGTCATATTCGGATACGCGTTTATGCTTTTTCAGATAGTCCATCCGCTGTCTGTAATAGCCTTTATACAAAATATCAAAAACAGAGAATACGTTGCTCTCGACAATCTGGAAGTTGTTGTACTTGATATACTTTGCCAGATCACCGTAGTTTGTCTTTTCGTTTTCTTTGCTGTCCGAAATAACTACAGTCAAGGAATTTACTGCTCTGGAAACTGCTACATTCAACATATTGGGATCATCGACAAAGTCTCCGATCACATTGTCTACCGATACCAAAACGATAGCGTCTTTCTCTCGACCTTGAAATTTGTGGACAGTGGCAACTTCGTATGTATCTCCCAGCTGACGCTGAATAGCGGCAACTTGATCGCGATATGGCGTAATGATGCCAATTTCTCTATGCCCTTGTTTCGTCAAAGCAGGAAGAACTTCCTGTTGAATCACATCAATTTGTCGCTGGTTCATACGTCCGCGCGCATGGTTGCCGGGAACGGTTTGATACATGGACAGAACATCATTCTCTCCATGGTCTTCCGTCATAATAATAAGCTCACCGTTATAGAACTTTTGATTGAAGAAGCTTGCGATTTTAGGATGGCAGCGATAGTGCTCACGAAGAAGCACTGACGGCACATCCGTCCAGATTTCTGCCGCAGATGCCAGCATGCTGTGCGAAGCAAAATGATACCGAGGATCAAAGTAATACTTGTTCCAAATTGCGTCAGCAATACGAATGTCATCGGATGTCAAGACATTCGGGAGCTGTTTCTGGTCTCCAACAATGACAATGTTCTTCGCACAAGAGAATGCCAAAACACCTGTCGCCAAGTCAACCTGAGATGCCTCGTCAACAATCAAATAGTCATAGATGTGATCTGTCGATAGTGTTCCTTTGATTGAATAGGTCGTACTCAGAACAACAGGATATTCCTTGTTAAACTCATCCGAATGTCCACGAAAGTCACTTTTCTCAAAGATGTGTCTCGGTTGCTGCCAGTGATACCGGCGTGCTAACTCTGCTTTGAACAGCTGCATTGACTTGCGGCCAAGTTCTTTCATTTTGTCATCGAAGCGGTAGTTTCGCAGTTTGATTTCAAGAGCTTGCTTTTCCTCTTGAAGTTCGGAAATTTTATTTTTGTAATAGAGGTTCTGCAGAAAAGGGATCACATCTTCGGGAATGCGCGAGAACAAAACAAGGGCAGCCTTGCTAAAACGGATACTGGTCAATAGTTTCTTGATAAAGCCAATTTTATGTCCAGAGTTATATTCATATTCCAGCCAAAGGGAGAGTAATTTCTCCGATGACAGTTTGGATAATTGCCGTGTATCGACCACAGCGATTTGTTTTCCGGCGTAATACTCTTCAAAATAGAATTGCTCCGGTTTTAGTGCAAGTAGTTCTTGATCAATTTCGGCAATTCGGTTTCTGAAACTCAACATGTTGTTAAGCTCTTCAGAAAGATGCTGCACTTCCTTACTTAACTTTTCTTCCGCTTCCTTATCCATGTGCCAAGTCTGCATGTCTGGATATACACCGGTTTGGGCATCTAAAAACCGACTCTTATTCTGCAAGCTCCCCAAAAAAGCAGTCAGAAAAGAAAGCCCCTGCTTTTCCATCTTTTCCGCAACATTCAATGTAGCAGAGTTGTTATTAGACACAACAGCGACACTTTTCCCGTTCCTTACCGCGTTTGCAATGATATTCAGTATTGTCTGAGTCTTTCCAGTCCCAGGAGGGCCTTGAATAATACTAACCTGCGACTTAAACGCATTTTCTACCGCTATCTTTTGGCTCTGATTCAAACCAAATGGAAAAATCAGAGGTGTTATCAAGGCTCTCTGCTCAACCGGAAAATCCGGTCTAAGATACCGCGATAGTACTGTGCAATCTTCGACTGCTGCAATTTTGTCGTATTGACGGCTTAAAATATTGATACCATTTTCTGTCTTCAAGCTTATTGCAGCTGCAGTATCCTTAAAGTACTGAAAAAGTTCTCCGCACGTCGCATCAGAAAGACAGTTTTCTGAAATCTCCACATCCGTTCGCTTGCATGACAAGTCTTTTTTACCCGAACGGATTACACGATAAAACTCTCCGAAATCATGTATTTCATCAATATTGGCTATGGTGACGCCTTTGTGCTTAAAGATTACTACTTTCGGATCAATCAGCTGTTTCAGTTTCAGAACTCGAATATGACCAGCATTGTAGCTATATACACGAGGAGCATTATCGTATACCACGTCGAAATTACTACCACGAGGCTGAAAAGAAACAATGGAATCCGTTTTATCTTTCCCTTTGACAATGATCAACTGCTTGGATGCGTCCATTGGTTCGTCTCCCTCCCAAAATAATTCTACACATGGGCTATGCTTCCTCAACCTCAAGCAAGAGTAGTCTCTTCCTAAATACCCCTCGCTCTTTGGCTTTTATCGCTCGTATTTCTTCCAGCTGTTCAATACTATATTCGCGAGCTACCGCGGCGGCATAGATCACTTCGAGTAAGTCCGCCAATTCCTCCAAATTTTGATCTTTGTGATACTCGGCAAGCTCCTCGTCAAGCTTTGCATCGATCATGCACAAATACTCTTTCTCATCAAGTTCTCTAACCTGGCAACGTTTTCCAGAAGCCTCGATGATCTCAGGAATACGATCGCGCACAAGCTTATTGTAGGTCTTTACATTCTGCGAGGTTAGCCCATGGGCCATATGATCCCAAATAGCATAATCGAGCAGTCTAACTGTAACGTTGGGATGGTTCCGATTTAGCTCATGCACAGTGCCTTGTAACAATTCCTGCGCATTCTGAATCCCCAGATCAACACCAGCGTATTTCTTTATAAACCGCAATACATGTCTATCCGGTTTAGCAAAAGAATCATCTCCCGCAAGCATATAAAAATAGCGCAATGACAGGCCACTTTTTTGTCCCGGTATCTGCATTATTTCTGCCTCTGCAACGGTTGGTAACCCTTTTTCCCGAAAATCCGCCAGAGTCTCTATACCGTATGCTTGAAGCACCTTCGCAAACTTCAAAACAGCTTCGGCTTTTAATATACCATTCCGTGCAGAAGTTCTTTGATGGTTGCGGAAAACTAAATCTGCACAATCAGTTACTCCTAACTCTTCAAGGCTTGAAACCATCTCTGAAATTCGGTGTGGAGCATCGTTGCTTTTAACCTCAGCTTGGTATTCTGCAAGACCGAAATATCGGCAATAGCTTCGTACCGCATTTTGTGTGCTAGCATACTTAACACCAATGGAAAAAACCGCATCAATAACACACAGAGGAAGGGACGCATAATAATATGATTCACTCAATGTAAGCGTATCCAGATCAAACAGTCGCTCACAGGCTAGCGCTAACCTCTTTTTGTACATGATGAATCCTCCTTAGATGGTCATATCTTTCTGCATCTGCCTGAATACAGCATTGGGACTTCTAGAGAAATCAAAAATTTCATATTGCGCAAAAATCAATTTATCCTTAGAAACGGATATCTTTCCATCATCAAAGCTCAGCATAAAATCTCCAAAGGTAAATCCAAGGTTATTATCTTCATCGTTGATGGTGGTATCACTAATTGCACGCTTCAACTCGGCATAGAGGCGATATTCTTCCTCAGTTCTGATCAGAAGTTCAGGAACGTCTGCACTATGCTCTAGCAAAAACAGATTAGTAAAGCATTTTACAAAGCCCAGTTCCTTCGGGGCAATGGGCTTGGACAACCGCTTCCATTCCTTAACTTCAAAACGGTAATATGTCTCACCTTTTTGACTGGGAATCTCTCGGATTTCACTCCGACGCATCGGAATACACCGGGTCACCTCACCGTAGTAGTAAATACCAGACTCAGCACCAAACTTTGCCTTAGACTGGTAAATGGCAATATAGCGAATTGGCAGATCGGTGTCCTTGATTTCGGACTTTGGAATGTGGTAAAAATTGTGTTTCAAACACACACCCAGCTGCTCTCTATTTCTGAGAGAGCCAACCAATACGTCCCGTGTTGTCCAATCCACCTTAGCAAGCTTCGTTTCAATACCACGCGGTAATGTTGTGCGCTCAAATGCAGAATCAGGAGAATCAGCAATCAGCTGATCCAGCATGTCTGTGACCATCTCCGTTGCGGAGGGCAAGAACGGCAAGCCACCAATGTTGACCTTGTCAATACTCTCGTAGAACCGGTGGTTACGATACTCCTTTTCGTTGCTATACGGGAAAAGCACGTATGCGCCAAACATGGTTCTCTCAAACGGAGATGCCCCGTTGCGATAAACGATAGCGTCACGGTAGCGGTGCATGGTGTTGATGTCACCGATTTCCGGACCGGGAGTATGGCCAATCGAATTGTAGTAGTCCGTTCCAGGCAATGCCGGGTTAATTCGATACTTGGCATCAAAGACATACTCGTACTGAACATCTGCGCCTTTTTTCTCAAGTGTCAGCACGTTATCCGGCTTCTGGGTAATGGTAGGAACG
>JAQXZK010000195.1 GCA_029227175.1 Bacteroidales bacterium
CATTGATATCCGATGTCATGGAAGCATAGCCTAATTGGGTGCCGATATGCATCATCGTTAAACCGAGTTGTGCCTTATCCGCAGCACTCAAGCCTGAGGCATAAGCGTTTTTGAATTCGCTAAGCAAGGTTGCCGCTTCCTTCACAGAGCCTGCATTAGCTAGTCGATTGGCCTTTTCTATAACCTCGGTTGTCTCGGAGGAATCGCCCCCTCTTTTGCTGGCGACTCTTTCCTGATCGGCATCCTTTGTGAAATCTGGCGCCTTCCTAACCGTATGGTTGCTTGAGGCAACATCGTCGTTATCTCTGTAACGATTTCGAATATTAATCGGAGCGGAAGATTTTGAAGAGTTCTGACCGCTTGGTGAGGTAGAGACAAGGCGGTAACTGGGGACAACAGCTGGATGTCTGTGTGAGCTTTCTGATTGAGAATCCTTATCCGGTACTGTAATTGTCCATGTTTTCCCAACCTTCTTATCTTCAGCCTTTGATCGAGGAGCAGTGGCCTTTGGTGTGTCCGCTTTAGCATAGGAGACGGAGGATGCAACGGGGAAAAGTTTTGCTAACTCATCTTTGTGCTTACTGAACGGACTGGGTCCGGAATATTCGGATCCCTTGGGACGAAAAACCAAGGATTTACCTTTCAGAATCAATACGCCATCCTTGTCATAATACAATGACTTTTTTACATTATTTTGGGTGATTTCATAATAAAAATGACCTCCGTCTCCACCTATATAGCATAGAAAACCCGGAGAGGTCAACATGAGTTTCCCTGTTCCATCATAAATATGAATATTCTTCTTGTCAGTGACATAAAAATAGGGATATCCTTCGTGCTCAGAGAAATACATACTCAAGTGGTTTCCAGCAAAACTGATAATTTTGTACCCTAAAGAAGTGTACAAATCCGTCTGCTTCAAGACCTCGTTATAAGCGACGAAATAACGGTAGTTAGAGATATAGGTAATGGGCACATATCTAAGTTTATGGTATTTGCATGGAACGACCAACTTTCCTTTATGATTTCGTACACCAAGCAAACCGTTCTGCTTTTCCATTTTAAACTCTGTCCTCGGTGGCCTGTCAATACCCAACCATTCTTCATCTTGCGCTGCTGTAAAAGAAACGCATAAACAGAGAATAGCGATTAATAGCCCAACTTTCCTCGTGAAATAATTTGTTCTGTACATATAAATTTTTATTGATTTCAAATCCTGCCACAAAATTACACAAGACAAATATATTATATTGCGAATACACTAAACAATTTTTTCGTTTAGGTAGGGAGTAAGAGATGTTCTCTCCCTCCTATCTCCCTAATACTAAAGAAAACCGTGTAGTTACGACCTACCGACTAATCCCGACTACTGCTTAGACTGAAGAAATTCCTGAAGTAAACCATTTCCTTCAGTAATCAGAACATCGCTGAGTTCGTCCAATGAACATTCCATCAAATCGTTATCCGAGTATTCTCCTAATACCATGATATCGCTATGCGGTATCGACTCCTTATACAATGCGCTTTCTACCTCACTAACGGTGATCGATCCGAATCTAATCTGGCTACAAAGATTAGAGAGCGAAGGATGCTCCTCTTCTAATTTATCCAAATCGGGCATCGCCATAAAGTTAAATCCAAACACGAATTCAGGCTTAGCGATATCATCTATGTCGTTATAGCCCTGGAAGAAGCAGAAATAACCTTTTTGATTGGTAATCTTGGTTGCCCGGGAAGCGACATAGCCCACCAGCATGTCCGCCGCATGCAATATATTGATGAACGACTCCCAGCGCTCCTTTCTATACCGTTCGTGACGTTCCTTTTCACTTGGGTCGCAATTATCATCCTCCGCGATCTCGGAGAACTGGCGATCCATCTCTACCAAATTCAAGAATCTCAACTTGGCATCGAGATACTTTGACTTGAACAAATCGAATGCATCCATAAACCTTGTTACTTAGTTTGTTTATCAAGACAAAGTTAGTAATCTGACTTCGATAACACAAGAATATATCTCAACCTAACATCAAACTTTTCATTTCTTTCACTGGGGCCATTGTCAACCATAACAAAATTAAAAGTCCAAGTCCCTTTCATAAGAGAAAGAATAGTACGTTTGCCCATAAAACAAAGACATCAGATGAACGACAACAAAGTACAATCCATAGCGCAACTGTATGCTTTATTAGACTTGAAAAATGGCTTCCCGCTGAACGGTTCGCCACGGAACTGCTCTCATCCTACCCCGATGATTCCGATCTCTGGCGCATCAAGGCCCAGCTCCAGCTCAACCTTCACAAAAAGATAGAGGAGGCCGAAGATGCGCTTATCGAGAGCCTCCGGCTTGACCCAGATAACAAGGAGGCCCTGCTCCTCATGGGAAAGCTCCTCATTGTCCATAAGAAGGAGGTTGAAGCCGCAAGGAAATATCTCGAGCGAATCCTTTCCTCCTATCCTAACGACTATCGTTCGCTCACTAACTGTGGTGCGACTTATGTGGAAACAAAGTCGTTCACCAAGGCGGTGGCCTACTTTGAGGCAGCCCTCCGGGCGAAGAAAGACGAGATCCATGCCTCGTTTGGCCTAGCGCATTGCCTTTTCGAGACAGGCAAGTATCAGATGACCTTTGAGCGATGCCTGACGGCACTGACTGTCAACCCTTGGCGAAAGGAGGACATCGATGTAAGGCAACAGGCATCGGGTCTCATGCTCCACCTTGCCATCAAACTCGGACCTCTCACCGATTTCAAGAAGGTATCGGTCGTACTTCATACAAGGCTTGGTAATCTT
>JAQXZK010000196.1 GCA_029227175.1 Bacteroidales bacterium
CAAGCAGCGTTGCTTCGCATTTTTGATGGAGTAACAACTGCCTTTTACAAGTCAAGTGAATATGACAGCCGAAAGTATCGGTACAACAATTTGTACGAACTCCTGAAACTCCGAAGTAGTGGCAGAAAGGAGGACGACAATGGGAAAACCTAATAAAGAGTATGCCGTACCTCTTTGGGAGAAAACAACGCTAACTGTTTATGAAGCGGTTGCTTTAACTGGTATAGGCTCGGACAAACTGAGAGAACTATCCGACAGAGAGGATTGCGAATTTGTGCTTTGGAATGGAAACAAAAGACTATTCAAAAGAAAGAAACTTGAGGAATATTTAGAAAAGTCGTATTCGATCTAAAGCAAAATGTGCGAATATAGAAATCGCATAATTGTCTGTTTTTGCATTTATCAGTATCCTTATATCAGCGAAAGCAAAGGAGGATACATAGATGACCAAAAAAGAAAAAGACCAACTCGTTCCAATTTGGGAACGCAGAAACTTAACTTTAGATGAAGCATCCGTTTATACCGGAATCGGCGTAGATAAACTGAGAGAAATATCGAACAATGATGATTGCGACTTCATTCTATGGGTAGGCACAAAACGATTGCTGAAGCGTAAACAATTAGAGGACTACTTGGATAAGTGTCGCTCAATCTAAATAGGAGGTAAATATGGCTAAGAAAAAGCAGGTCGGCGTAAGATACGACAACAACAGAACCCGATTAAAAACGGGAGAAAGCCAAAGACCTAACGGTACTTATGTATATCGTTGGACTACGGCAGATGGTAAGCGACACGCTACCTATGCTCCAACATTGGAGCAGTTAAGAGAGCAGGAAGAACAGATCATCGTTGATAAACACGATGGTATCAGGTCGGATAAGAAGCACCTGACGGTCAATGATATGTTTAACCTATGGTGTCAACTCAAGCGGGGTATCAAAGATAGCACATTCAAAAACTATATCTATATGTATGAGCTATTTGTAATGCCTGCTTTCGGAAAAAACAGAATAACGCTCGTGAAGAAGTCGGATGTTCGCAAGTTCTATAACAGTCTTGCGGATGGGAAAATCCTGAAGATTGCCACCATAGATAATGTGCATAATGTTCTGCACCAAGTTTTTCAGGTTGCGGTCGATGACGGAATCATAAGAGCAAACCCTACTGACAATATGCTCAAGGAATTGAAAATGTCGCACGGTTTTGAGCGAGAGAAGAAAAACGCCCTAACTGTAGAACAACAAAAACTGTTCTTCGATTATATGCTCAACAGTCCGAAAGACCGTCATTGGTATCCAATCTTTTATATAATGGCAAACACGGGTATGCGTGTAGGCGAGATTACGGGACTTAGATGGCGTGATATTGATTTAGAGGAAGGTATCATTAGCATAAATCACACGCTTGTTTACTATAACCACCGTGACGAAAAAGGTTGCTATTTCTCGATCAACACCCCTAAGACAAAAGCCGGAGAAAGAGAAATCCCAATGACAGAGGGGGTTAAGCAGGCGTTCATTATGGAACGTGAGTATCAGGAAGAAGCTCAAATCACGAGCATAGGTCGTGTCGATGGATATGATGATTTCATTTTCGTAAACCGATATGGCGATGTTCAAAATCAGGGAAATCTCAATAAGGCGATAAGACGAATAATGCGAGATTGTAATGATGAAATACTTGAGAAGTACGGAGCTGACTCCGATCCCGTTCTGTTGCCGCATTTCTCTTGCCATATCCTCAGACACACATTCGCAACACGGCTTTGTGAGTCAGGTATCAATCTCAAGGTAATCCAAAATGTGTTGGGACACGCCGATGTTTCGACCACAATGAATATCTATGTCGATGTAACAAACGCATTAAAGAAGAAAGAAATTGCTGCCTTTGGAGATTACTTGGCGAGCAGTTCAATCTAATAAATATTAGTAGGCACTCTGAACGGTTCGCAGAGTGCCTTTTATAATTCGCACATTTCTCAAAATCAACGAAAAGAACTATACTAAAGCAAACGAGAGTAAAGGAGCTTTAGTATGGAGAATAGCTTATATAATATGCGACCGCACCTTGTTTCGGAATGGTCGGACAAAAATCTTCCTATAACCCCTAAAGATATACCGTATGGTTCAAATAAGATAATGTGGTGGAAAGGCAAATGCGGTCACGAATGGCAGACGAGCGTTAAGGCTCGTTCTCACGGTGAGAATTGTCCTATATGTTCCGGTGCAAGAGTAATTGAAGGTATCAATGACCTTGCGACAAAGTATCCTGATATAGCTGCTGAATGGTCGCATAAAAACTTACCACTCAAACCGACAATGGTGAGTGCAGGATCACACAAAAAGGTAATATGGGTAGATAGGCACGGACACGAATGGACTGCTTCAGTAAAAAGCAGAGTTCAAGGAAGTGGTTGTCCGTATTGTTCTCACAACTTGGTGTTGTCAGGTTTCAATGACTTGGCAAGTCGTTTCCCTGAAATTGCTGCCGAATGGTCGGAACGAAATCTACCTCTAACCCCTGATAAGGTTACGGCATTTAAGAATACGAGAGTATGGTGGAAATGCAGTTTAGGACACGAGTGGTACACACTTATTTCTACTCGTTCCGGTGGAAGTCAATGCCCATATTGTAGCGGTATAAAACTCTTGAAAGGCTTTAATGATTTTGCAACAAAGCACCCTTTGCTTGCAGAGGAATGGTCGGAACGTAATTTGCCATTGACTCCCGATATGGTGAATGAGAAGTCTACAAAGAATGTTTGGTGGAAATGTAAGACCTGTGGGTATGAATGGAAGTCCGTTGTAAAGTCAAGAGCTAAAGGCTCAATGTGTCCCGTCTGTGCTGATAGAGCTGTACTTGAAGGACACAACGACCTTGCGACTACCGATCCTGAATTGCTTAATAAATGGGACTTTGAAAAGAACGGCGGACTTCTACCAACTGCCATTTCACGGAACTCAATGAAGATAGTTTGGTGGAAGTGTGCAAGCGGTCATTCTTGGAGAGCGAAGATCTCAGATAGAACTCTTGAGAGGAAAGGCTGCTATCTCTGTGAGAGAGAATTTCAGAGCGTTTTCCCACAACTGCTTATTATGCTTTATGCAGTTCGTAACGGTCTGAAGGTTGTCACAGACACAGATAATATAATAGGTATAAACTTGGATGCCTATATTCCCGAATTGAGATTAGCCATTGAAGCTGAAGCTACCACAGTCACAGAACAACGGTATCAATTAGTTAAAGAGCATATATGCGAATGTAATCGGATAAGATATGTGAAAGTAAAGCATTCTCCTGACCTGATTAAGACCGCTCAAGCGATAAAGGAAGCCTTTAGAAAGTGCCACACCTTCTTTGCTTCAAACGATGATGAAGATATAGATTTGTTAAGAAAAAGGTTCCTGAATTGGCGAAGACAAAGTTAAAAAGTTTCAACCTCTGCCCACGAGTTTGTCGGTAGAGGTTGATTTTTTAGGTTTTCTATGATATAATGCACTACAGTAAATCGCTTGTGTTTGTATGGCTCGGTTCGAGAAACAATGAAAACCGTATACCAATTTAAGCCACAAGTTAAACCACAAATATTTCCGCTATCTGAACTTAGCGGAACTTATCGAAACTACAAAGGATTAGTTAATGGGTGAAATCGGAGGTTATCTCAAGTGAGCTTAACTTATCTTGAGTATTCACGAGAAATCCCGACAATGAAGCCG
>JAQXZK010000197.1 GCA_029227175.1 Bacteroidales bacterium
ATATTTATACTTTATCTTCTGACAGGAGATGACTATGCTATGTTTGGCTGCAAGCAGGTCTTGATGGAATGGTTCGGAAAAAGTATGTCCATCATAAATCAATTCCGGATTTGACACGCTATTTCCATCTGTTGGTTTCGGAACACCATAACCCACAGATGCGTACCCTCTCAATCGCTTTCGATACATGGAATCGCAGAGGGGAATACGTATGTCAACATAGTCGTAGATGCGTACCTCATTCTTTCCCTCATAATCACGGTGCAGTCTGCCAGCATACTGGGCTATATTCCCTTTCCAAGAAATGGGTAGCGCAAGAAACAGCGTGTCAAGTCTTGGATAGTCAAAGCCTTCACCAATATATTTGCCTGTGGCAACTATTATTAAAGATTCAGAAGCGGCAATCTTATTCAATTTTTCCATTGCCATCCTTTTCTCTTTCGTTGAATCTGCACCGACAAGGCTGACTACATGCATTGCATGATGCTGTAACAATTCTGTCAGGATTCTCACATGGGATGTCAAGTTGGTAAGGATGATGGGAGTCCGTCCTTCTGTAATTTCCCTTTTCACATCCTCTATGATGAGCTTGTTTCTCGCTTCGTCTGTCGATAAAGCCTCTATGGTTTGAGTATATGTTTTGTTGTCGGGCAAGACATTACGGAAAGATGTGAAATGCGGTATTAGGGTGCGAACAAAGCTTTGTCTGTCCATCTGACTTTTAGCATCTGCAGTATATCGTATCTTTCCACATTGCATAAAGATAATAGGCTGATGACCGTCCTTGCGTATAGGGGTGGCAGTAAGTCCATAAACGTAATGAGCGCTCACCTGTTTCAGCACTTGTTCAAAGCTCACAGATGAGACATGATGACATTCGTCAACAATCACCATACCGTAGTCTCTAACGAAAGATTTGACCTCGTTGTTCTCCAAGCATGATTGTATCAGGGCAATGTCAATCACTCCATGCAGAGAGTCCTTACCCGAGCACAGTTCCCCTATGGGTGAAAGGTGCTTCTTCCTTCTTTTTGAATTATCCGCAACATCTTCGTTGATTTCCAAGAAGTCATTCAATTGCTTCTTCCACTGATCGAGCAGCGATTTCCTGTGCACCAATATCAAAGTATTCACTTTCCTTTGAGCAATCATCGCAATGGCAAACACGGTTTTCCCAAAAGCCGTTGTGGCAGACAGCGTGCCAACAGGATGAGGAAACATAGAGGACATGGCTCGTTGTTGTTCTTCACGAAGTTCTCCTTTAAACGTTACATCGATGGTTCGCCCATGAAAGGTCTTGTCGTCTATGAAGTATTCTATATTGTTTGCTTCAAGGAGATTTACCACATCATCTTCGCATCCACGAGGCAGGGCTATATAGTTGTCAGTCAATTCCGAGCATGATATTATACGAGGAACATCATAAGTTGACAGCCGCATGCCTTGCTTTGCATAAAACTCCGGATTATGGAAAGCCGCCATTCGCTTGAAATAGTTGACGACCTTAGCCGACAGCCAAACCAAAGGAATGTACAGCATGTTTCCCCTTGTCAATATTATACTTGTCGGGAAATCTGATTGGCCAATAGTCTCTGGCTTAGGTGTTTCCCAAGGTTTCCCCTCGCTGCTTTTTGTCAATTCACCCAATGTCGAAGCGTGTTTTTGTAGAATGAAATCAACGGTTGCCTCTGACAGTTTTTGAATACTGAGCAGGAAACTCCATTGGTCGGGGTATGGCTTAAAGTTTCCATCAACAAATACGCTGTTGCCTTTCCTTCGTGCTTGTCCTTGTAAGGGTAGTGCCACGAGATTTCCCAATCCACCATCGGGCAATGTGTCTTGGTTTGGAAAGAATCTGTCGTACGATTTGAAGGAAAGATGCACGTCCTGATTCATGGCCTCTGACAAAATAGACTTTCCCAGTAGTCTTGCTTTAATGGCTGCTATGGCTGTGTCAAAGAACACCCACACGTGTGCCCCATTGCCGGAGCGTGACCGCTCTATATAACAAGGAACTCCCCATTCTTTGCACACGCAGGCAAAGGCAAGCACATCATTCTGATACCCATGCTCACAACTCTTGTCATCGAAGTCTGCGCAGAGGAAATAGCAGGTGTTATCCTTCAACATCGGATATAAGCCGACAACATCACGGCCATAGACATCCTTGCCCGCAAGGTGGTTGAAAATGTTTTCGTATGATAATGGAACGAACTTCCGGTTAGGGCATTCTGAACATTTGTATTTACGCTTGTCGCAGAACTCCCTGATCCATTCCTTTTCGCATACAGGCTGATAGCCAGACTTCTTAGTCGTATCGCTATACCATCTTTGGGCAAACACATCCATGCGCCCTTTGAATAGGCTTTGGAACAAATCCACCTTTTCCTGCAAAGAAAGGCTGATAGTTGAAGCTGTTGGCTTTGAAGACTGGTACGCAGTAATGCCACCATCGTGTGCATAAGCTCCCAAAGGTATGCCATGCTCGGCAAGAAGAGACTTCAACCGTTTGTTCTCTTCTTCCAGCTCGTGCAGTCTTCTCATGATGGTGTCAGCATCCATAATCGTAATCTTACATGATGGTCTTTTGTGCCATTTCTATGGCACCGCGTTTCAGAATATGGTCATGTTCATCCCCTACGGCATCTATCACCTTGTCGGCGAGCCATAGCTTCAGCATCTCGTTCTCATCCTGATGCAGCAATCCAGCAAGTTTGATTACTTGCTCTCGTTTTGCCCTTCTGTCTCCACGCTCAATCTTACTGAACATGGGGGTATCAATCTCTAAAGCTGCTGCCAACTGGCGTTGCAACAAACCTTGCTCGTCTCTGAGCTCTCTGATTTTGTCTCCGAATAACATATCTCTTGTTTTCTTTAAGTTCGACTAAATATATTTTGTTCTACTAACGCATAATAGAAATATAACAGCTGATTATCAGGATATTACAATTTTAAGTTTATACACTTCGACTAATATTTCAACTAAAGTTCGACAAAACTATGACTATATTTGACCCTCACTATCGTATTCCTCTTATTTCTGAGAAACTGCAATAAACGGAGGGATTAAGACTTTTCTGGTCGGTTTCCTCAATGATTTTCGTCGAATTTCGACGGAATCCGCTATAATTATAACGAATCCGCTATATTTTCGCTATAATGCAAACATATAGACTATGTTCCGTAAGTTTATATGTTGCCAATTGAGGATTAGCAGGTTGTCCGTTAAAGGTAAGTCTCGAAATGTCTGTCCCGACAATCTCAAGAGTCTTGTCTTTTACGCCTATCACAAGATACCCTCCCTCCATGTTGGCGATAGCCGACACGTAAGAGATCACATCATCCTTCTCGTCCCCACAGAACGAGTTCTTCAGATTCTTAAATTCCTTCCATTCACAGCGAGCATTCTCCTGTGGGTACTCGCGGAGGAGGTATTGTCGTAATTCGAGTTCGGTCATAATTATTTGTCTTTTTATGTATCTTGGTAAGTTACCAGCAAATTACCGGCAAATTAAATTGTAACTGGTTATACACTGAATATCAGTATATTACGCTGCTTACCTAACTATGCTTCCGTTCTTCTGGCAAATTACTAGCAAATTAAATTCATACCCAATCAGGGATAGTATTATACCATTTTCTTTATAAAACGGTTGGATGTCAAGGATATTCATTTTGTCAAAATCGATTTTATTGTGGTGTCCGTGAACGTCCTCCATATTTCCAGTTTTACCTTCTTGTAATCATTGAAGAGTTGTCCTACACGTTCTATGTCGAATACCAGGCGGAGGTCGCTCTTGTCCTCGTTTTCCTGACCTTCTTTGCGACATCCAAGACGGGCTATCTTAATGTAATACAAGTCACGTATGCCCTTACCTGAAATGTAGGGCATAAAGTAGTATAGCTTGTTGAGTGCAACAGTTGCCGGAAACTTCTTTCCTGTATAGTATATCTTTGCCGAACCGTCCAGATACTGCTCCCAGTTGTCTTTTTTTACGTTACAGATGAGAACGTTCTTTGAAGAATCTATAGGCAATTGACAATGAGTTTGGGAGGTTCCGTATGTTACATCAATATCCTCGTGAACCATGCAGTTCTCCACGATGGGATTATCTGAATATTGGTCGAAAAGGTCGAGGAAATTAAGCTGCTTAGGGATGATTTTAGAGGTTTTATGACTCGCACCTACTCTCTGAAAATACAAGTTTGCAAAAACTTCGTCTAACTCTGTTTTTTTGTGTTCTATTTGTTTGTCGCCAGCCTTTAATCGTGACACTATCTCGCCTACTAATTCTTCAACATGGCTCTTTGTTTCATCACTTGGTACAATGAAAGGAATCTTTTTTATGTAATTAGCCGAATTATTTGTTGATGGATTGATAGCATTAATTAACTCTGTGCATACAGCCGAGTTGAAAAATCCAAGAAGGTAAAGAATCCACCTGTCATCTTTTGGGAAAACGCCCACTATGGATTGGTCAAATAGCCTACCTTCTATTAATGATCCTGTAAGTTTAGACGAACGTATCATTGGAATTCCAATGCCGTTCTTAAAGTAATAGTCGGAATTTTGTAACCTACATTTCTTGCTTGACTTATACTCCTGAATAGCTTTTGTTGACCAATCCATAAACCAATGGTTAGGCTTGATATACTCAATGTTACCACCTTTTACCACAGGAACCAAACAATCAGCCGCGGCAATACCACATACTTTCTCTTTGTCTGTCAAAGAAAAAGTATGGATACTTTCGGGATTCGCACAAATGTACTTCTTTGCATTCTTTATCTTCGGGCTAATTGGATGCAGATAATCTTTGTCGTTACCTGAATAAAATCCCGTCACACAATTTGCAATGTCACCTATCTTCTGAATAGAATCATCATTGATTAACTCTGCAATATTATCGGTTGAGTTAAATATGAATGCTGAACCAACACCTTCGATAACTTCTTTCTGGGAGACAGTTTTTTTTGTACCGCATTCATCAATTTCTAATTCATCTACCGTTTTAAAATTTGTTCTTATAGAGATTTCGTTACGCAAGTTTTGTGCTACATTTGAAGATTTTTTCAGTGTAATGATGCACAGATTTGCGTAACCAAAGTTTATTCCTGGGAAGAACGAAGATGGGAATAATGCAAGTTCTTTGATTTTTGTGTTCGTTAGCAAATATTTGCGAATGGCAAGATGCCTATGAAGCGATAAAAAGGTATCTGGTATGATAAAACTTAGTTCCCCATTTTCGTTAAGACAACGTGTGCAGGCATAAAGAAAAAGAGTATAACTTTCTTTGGTGTACAAATCTGCGTATAGTTTATTCAGGAGACCTTTCTTTTTCTCGTCGTTACGAGCTCCGTATGGCGGATTGCCAATAATCTTATCAAATCGGGTACTGCAAGATGTTATGCTCTCGTCTAACAGGGTATCAGTTTCTTTTATCTGGATATTTTCCTCTCCACGATATTTGTCTTTTAACCCTTGTACAGCTTTCGGGTTTAATTCGAATACACAGATATTTGCCTTAGGATCTTTCTCTAAAATCTTATCGACAAATACTCCATCACCTCCACATGGCTCCAAAATAGAATCATGTGGATGAAAATCGAGCATCCCCGTCATGTAGTTTAGGATGGGATCTGATTTTGTATAATGTGCTTGATATACTAATGCTTCGTTCATGCGATTACCAGATAAGATAATTTTGAAGTTCATTTCTTGTCACAG
>JAQXZK010000198.1 GCA_029227175.1 Bacteroidales bacterium
ATAAAGGGTCGCGTCGGGTCTATGTACAGTCGGCTTTCCGTTTGCCCACACAGGAGAAACGAGAACAGGAAATAGCTTCTCTGCTAAAAATCGACGATTCGTTCCGCAAGGTGATTATCACGGAGGACATGATAAAGCGCCATCAAGATGACAACGGAGTGGAATGGGTCAACGTTTTCGACTTCCTGCGGAGTGATGACATATAATCCAAGCCTCAAAGCAGCTCTGCAAGTATGTTATTCTATTGATGTGATATTTCAATCCATAATCTGAAAGCCATGTCACGACAAGGACGCATACAGTCAGGCACAGGACTCTATCATGTCATGATGCGCGGTATCACCACCATAACCCTGTCAAGGCAGGTAAACTGACAGCACTTGTAGAGTCACCGCTTGTCAATTATGTCAGCTGCATTGAGTATGAAGAAGAAAGAGACCGTTCCATGTCTGATGATTGCGTTATGCTCAGCCTCAAAGACGAGTTTGGCATCACCGACGGTCAGCAGATTCTGAAGCTTAGTAAGGATGAGCGCGATGTAATCCTTACAGACCTGCTAAGAACACATGCCGGTGTCAGACAGTTGCAACGGCTAACAGGAATAGGCAAAAACATAATATCAAATTTAAAAAAAAATATATTAGCCGGCAGGACACTGACCTGTCCCTTTGTCCCTTGTCCATCTGTGTCATCTGTGGAAGATTTTTTATCCACTGAACACACAGAACACACAGAAAAATCCGTGATCTTGTCGGAAAAATAAAGGAATACTATAAAATTCGGCAGAAATATCAACTAAATTTGGTAGTTCCAAAAAATAATCATACCTTTGCAGTTGATATTTATTCTTAAAATTAAATTATGGATATAAACACCGGTTCGAAGATAAACCAATTATTGATGGATACTGACAATAATGGACTGATATTCTCTTCTTGGCTTAAGACTCAAGGGTATTCAGGCCAATTGCAGAAGCAGTATCGCACTTCAGGATGGCTCACATCGCTGTCCCAAGGCGTGATGTATAGAACTGGAAGCAAATTATCAGCCTACTCAGCATTGGCTACCTGCAACCTGCAAACCGGCTCCAAATATCGCATAGCTGCCCACTCCGCTCTGGAGTATGCGGGATTCAATCACTATGTACCAATGGGCAAGCCGACCCTGTCAATAGCACTTTGTCCTACGAAAAAGCGGCCTTCGTGGATGAAGGATGAGATGTTCGACTTCGTTTTCCGCCCATTCTACACAGAGGCATTCCCCACTCCGGAAGTGATAGTCAAAGAACAGGAACATGGCCTGCTATATGTTTCCTCTCCAGAACAGGCCTTTCTGGAATGTCTTCTGCTTGCTCCAAAATATTATGATTATATGGATTTGTATTACATAATGGAGCAGCTTACAACATTGAGAAGCGATGTGGTTCAGCGATTGCTTGAAAGCACAAAGAACTTCAGCGTCAAGAGGATGTTCCTGTATATGGCAGAGAAAGCAGGCCACTATTGGTTTGAAGAACTTGACCTTAAAAAGATAAATATCGGTACGTCAAAAATCCAACTGGTTCCTGATGGCATCTACAGTTCGAAGTATATGATAACCATACCCAAAGCATTGAACAGCAATGAAGGATAGATACAAGAAACAAGTAGCATTGCTCATCCGCATCATGCCATCTGTGTATAGGATTAAGGATTTTGCAGTACATGGAGGGACTGCAATCAACCTGTTCCACAAGAATATGCCTCGCTACAGCGTTGACATAGACCTGACCTATATCCCTATCGCCGACAGGAATTCAAGCTTGAGGTTAATCAATCAAAAGTTGCAAGAGGTAAAGAGCAACATCGAAAAAAGTATACCTGGCATTATTGTGAAGCATAAACCGGAAGTTTGGAAGTTGCTCTGTACACTTGGTGACGCAACAGTCAAGATAGAGGTTAATGGCACAAAACGAGGCGTCATTGGCACCCCTGTGGATATGCCCATTTGCGAGAAAGCGCGAAACGAATTCAATATGGGATGCAAGGCTCGCACAGTATCGTTCAGCCAATTGTATGGTGGGAAGATTACTGCGGCACTCAGCCGCCAGCACCCTCGTGACCTGTTCGATTGCAAATACATGGTGATAAACACTTTTGAAGAGGTGAAGGACGGGTTTCTTTTGTGCTTGCTTGGAAGCGACAAACCGATAATAGAATCACTTCAACCAAATACCGTTGATCAGTCAGAAGCGTTGGAAAACCAATTCGTGGGCATGACCGACATCCCTTTCAGTTATTCCGACTACAAGGAAGCCAGAGAGAACCTCATAGAATTGGTAAATGGCAATTTGAATAAAACAGACAAAGAGTTTCTTCTCTCTTTTGAGTCGGGGAATCCAGATTGGAACAAATGCTCCGCAGGAGATTTGTCAGCCTACCCTTCGGTACAATGGAAACTACTCAACATTGAGAAACTAAAAGAGAGCAATCCAAAGAAATTCGAAGAAGGTATCGAAAAACTGAAAACCTGTTTGCTACCATAACGTTAGCCGCTCCGTCTGGAAGCCAGCACTTTGAGCATCCAGTGGCAACGCAGCCCTGGCTGGAAGCCAGTACCTCTCTCTCTCTAAAAATACGTGAGGTAACCGAGGTAACCCAGGTAACCGAAAGCATCAATCATCAGTAATCAGCCATCAGTAATCAGTCATCAGCAATCAATCATCAGTCATCAATAAGGAAACAGACCTGTCCCTCTGTACTTGCAGGCATCAGTCTTGGAACAATATCGAAATGCTGAAGGTGAACACCGAGGACTGGCTGTCGTTCACGGTAGCAACAGCCCGTGAACGGAGCCTGTCCCCCTGTTCACAAAAAATCGAGGAAAAGTTTGGCTGTTTGGAAAATAAATAATAATTTTGCACCCAAATAATATATATAACTATGGCATTAGA
>JAQXZK010000199.1 GCA_029227175.1 Bacteroidales bacterium
CTTATTTTGCAGGAGATACAGAAAAGAGTGATAGTTTGCAATTACAATATTTGGAACTGATAGAAGCACTATTCTTAGACGTAAATCCGATACCTGTGAAGCAGGCAATGCGAGCTATGGGATATGAAGTAGGGCCATGCAGACTGCCTCTGTGTAATATGGATCCGACTAATGCAGAGAAGCTGTACAAAACACTTAAACAATATGGATTGATAAACGGAGGGGTAAGAGCAGGTTCTGTTACCGTCTCAGGAATGAAGAATACTGGCAATGTGCTTCGTGGAAATGTATAAAAGCTTTCTATAAAGTAAAAAAATAATTTTTAATGACTCAGAAGGCAACCCGCTGCAAGCGAAGAATCCTGCAAAGCAGGATTCTTTCTTGTGGATTATTTCACTGTCACTGTTTTTGTTTTGCTCCAGAAAGAGTAAAGTTTAGTGGATTTTCCGTTTACCTTCACAGTCTTATAGGTTCGGATTCTTACATAATATTTTTTCTTTGCCAGAAGCTTTGAAATGGTTGTGCTTGTGGTTTTATTTTTTGATACTGTTACTGTCTTTGCGCTCTTAAATTTTGAAGAGGTACTGTACTGAATCTGATAGCCGGTTGTCTGTGTTGTCTGTTTGTTCCACTTAACCGTAACCTTCTTTTTACCTGCTGTCAGGCTGGAAATGATGGTTGACTTCGGAACAATGGTAAATGTTTTCTTAACGGTTCCGCTGTAATTTCCTTTTAACTTAATCGTTACTCCGTAACTGCCGACGGTCTTTAATCCCTTCGCATAAGAAACGGTATAATTTGCTGTGCTGATTTTCTTTCCGGTACGATCTTTTACAGTAACGGATGGTTTCCTTTCCTTGCCATTGTAAGTGTAAGATGAGGAAGACAGGCTAATGCCGGATATTCTTGGGATTGTGACCGTTGAAAGTGTTTTTTTACAAACAGAACATGTTGTCACGATTTTTCCATCATTTTTAACGGTTGCTTTCGTTACCGTTTTCTGCGGTGTATGACCATTTGCGCATTTGTCCGGTGTTGTTGGAGTAGTTGGGGTTTCCGGTTGTGTTGGTGGTTCTGGATTTTTCGTCCATTTTGCATATAAGTGAATATCGTACATAGAGGAGTGTAAACGGGAATAATAGTCATTCACCCATTGATCAACCCAATCATAGCTGTCTGTATCTTTAATCAAACTATTATCATCAGCAGAAGGATAGGAACACCAGCCGTCAAAAGTATATCCTTCACGTTCCGGAACATACTTACTAATATCGAAAAATGTCTCGCTATTTCTATCAAGCTCGTAGATGACAGACTCCTTTCCCCCGATAGTTCCGCCATTAGGATTGAATGTGACCGTATAACCCATTGTAAAGGAAGGAGATAAGGTTTCGTCTTCCCAGTTATATCCTGCATTAAGCAGGTCGTATCCGCTAAAAGTATATACAGTCTTTTCACCGGCATCTATTTTATCGGCAAAGAAAAGTCCTCCCGTCCATTCCTTAAAATGATAACCTGGGCGAATCAGATCAGGCAAAACAATGTCCTGCTGCTCATTCTTAACATAGTAGCGGTCTGGCAGTTGTTCCTTTTCTCCTTCAAGCAAATTTCTATAGGTTAATGTATAGTACGGCTCATAAAAGCGTATGGCGCAGTCTGATCTTTGTGTAGAAAGTGCACTAACGAGAAGACTCAAACCGAATTCGCCACCGTAAATTTTTCCTTCTTCCTTCGAGGATGAAGTTCTTAACTGATAAAGAACAATAGGCGTAGTTGTGTTATTTACATACCCTGCATTCACCGTTGTCGCCGCATTTTCATTGAGAGCATTTGTTAAAGCTCCCTGATTTTTTTCATCATCATTCTTTATGTTACTAAGTTGATTTACTAAATCGCCCTTGTCATAAGCCATTTTTATCACATTATAAATATTGGTTTTGCCAGGAACGATATTTGAAGTGTCAGCTGTACTTCGGACTAATTTATTAATGTCCGTAGAAAGCGAACCCAGAGTCAGACCTGCATTTGACAAAATAATTCTGGCACCAACTTCCTCAGCACCGGCCGTAAGGATTTCGTATTGAACTTCATACTTCGGCTCAATGTAGAATGACTCACCGGGCAGAATAAATTCATTTGAAATACTCCAGTTATTTGCTTCGTTTAAAACGTGTTCACCGGAAGAAGCTTTTACAGAACTTTCCGTCTCTTCTGCAAAAGATGTTACCGGAACGGAAACGAATGTCATACAGAATACAAGTAAGAAACATATAAAATGCTTGGTATTCTCAATGAATGTCCTTCTCTTTTTTCTCTTTTTCATGTGAAAAACCTCCTTTTTGTTGTTATTCCAGGATTGTGGGAGATGCTTGCAGCGAAACAATCCGTAATCACTTTACTCTAATTATAGAATGAGTGAACTTCTGTGTCTACATAATTTCCAATCAGGCAATGACATTTTGGAAAAACTATGTATGGAATTAAATCAAAACAATCGTCCTCTTTATAGATTTTATTGCATTTTCTTTTTTCGAAAGCAACCGACAATTTTTTCTTAATAGAATCATCCATTTTCCAATCACGTAAATTCGTTTGGATAAATGCAACACCGCTCAATCGTTGAAACAGTTGGGTTATTTCCACGCTTCATCATGCTTGAGATCATGGATTGTGAGATATTTGCTTCCTTCGCGAGCTGGTATTTTGACCACCCGCATTCATCGAGAAACTCCGTAATACGGGCTATCAAATCCATATCGTTCACCACCTCGCCACATTTTAATTTTATACGAAAAGTGCGCATTAGCGTTAGAACGAATAGGCTTGATAATATTACTATGCTTTTGCATAGTGTCCCATATGCCGAAAGCACAAGGTTTCGATTAAGAAACCTTGTGCTTTCATTCCTGTCGTCTGATTCTTTTACAGATATTCTATGGTATTGCTCGTTCTTTCTCAAAAGCCTTTATTACCCAGATTCAAGTCAAAAAATAATAACTATCATTCATCCGGCTTTACTGAAGCAAATTCCATCGCTTTTTTCATATTATCTTCAAACACCTCAGCCGGTATGAGTGCAATGCCTTCCTGCTCATCGCTTAGAACTATTAGTCTTTGACCGCCAGTAAGACCGAATATTTCACGGACAGCTTTAGGGATATGCCCCCGATCATTTATAATGACAGATCCCCAAATGTTTTTTCCTGTTGGGGGAGGCGGAATAACATTTTCGCTATCAACTGTCGTTGTTTTAATAAGGCTGTCAATCGTTATTCCATATAGATCGGACAGTCTTTGGCACTTCTCTATATCGGGTATGGTAGCGCCGTTTTCCCATTTTGCATATGCCTGCCGGGAAATACCTATTTTCTCCGCAATTTCTTCCTGTGAATATCCATGGACATTCCGCAGTATAATCAAATTTTCTTTTAACACAGCCTGCACCTCACTTTAGCAGTAAATTCACCGCTTCAATGTACTCATCACGATGAACCGTATGGATCACGTGATCACTGCTATTTGTCTCAATCAGCCGACAATTACCTCCGATATACGATACCGCACGTTCCGCTTGTTCACGCGATGCCGCACATAAAAAGGTTCCATTTTCATGGACTGTCTCCTTTGCGTGAATATATACGCAGGGAACATCAATCGCAGTAAGTATCTCTTCATGCGTCAGTCCATGATTCCAGCTCAGGTCATAAAATCTCTCGCCATAGGCGAAATCATATTCTTTCGCATACTTGAACACAGACCAGATTGATGGGGGAAGAAAACCTATCTGAACTGCTTCATCCGGATTCTTTAAATGGCATTTCTGCGCATAATCTGCAATGCCCGGCATAGCACCCTTCATAAACAGTTGTCCCCAATAGCAATGTCTGAGATAATAGGCTTCCCAACACTCAGATTTGTCGGAGGCATTGTACTCATGGAGCGGTTTATATGCATCCAAATACGCAAAGCTGTCTTCCCAGCCTTCTCCTTCTGTAGAGAATATCGGCGGATCTTCCAAAACCACGCCGGCAATATTTTGCCCCCTCCGTATGCGGCAATGTACGCTGCGGTAATCGCTCCATTGGAATGCCCGGAAACTACGGTAGATCCACCGATTACATGGTCAATAAACCATATCAGATCATCTCCGTTGACATCCAGATAATACAGACTTTCATCATTAGAACCTCCTTGTTTGATTCATATGATAATTGTAACGAATAGTTGCAGGATTATCTTTCCGATTATAGTACGAAA
>JAQXZK010000200.1 GCA_029227175.1 Bacteroidales bacterium
CAGGCTTTTCGCGGGTTTTGCCGGGTTGACAAAGTGGGGGGTGCAACGTTTTCGGAGGTCTTGTCAAGTGACAAAGTGGGGGGTGTAGGCCTTTTGGAGGCTTTGCCGGGTTGACAAAGTGGGGGGTGCAGCGTTTTCGGAGGCTTTGCCGGGTTGACAAAGTGGCCGGAGACATCACTAAGAGACTTTGTCAGGCGAGCAAAGCGTGAAACGAGGTGCATCGGCCTTTTCCCCGGCCGGGAAATTCGGTTCAGCCCCCAAAAACAGTAACCGGCTTTTAGGACCGACCCAGAATACAGTTATTTCTTCTGCTGTTTTTTACGATAGATCATTTGCCTTCGTCTGCTTTTGCAGCAGGCCAGGGGAGTCGTGAGGCGGAGTGGGCGTTCTTCAGTCCACCGCGTTTCTCAAAAAAATCAAGGCTTTCCTTGGTGAGGTACTTCGATAGAGCTTCCAATGATGTTGCTGTGGCGCGTTGGTAGTGTGGTGAGCGTAGCTTGATTTCCAAATAGTGCATGTTCCTGTCGGCTTCGCGTTCTTCGTCGGGTTGGGCATTGATGATTTCGTTCATCAGTTCCACGTACTTTATTGTTACAGAAAGCGTTGGCGTCGGAACTCGGAACAGACGATGGCTGTGGCAACGGCTACGTTGAGCGACTCGGAGGTGGCGCGTTCTGGCGGATAGTTGGGGATAAGCAGTCTGGTGGTAATCAGTCGGCGGACTTCTTCGCTGATGCCGTTGCCTTCATTGCCCATGATGATTAGTCCCCGTTGTTGCAGGGTGTCTTGCTGCCGGTAGATGTTCTCTCCGTCGAGCAGGGTGGCATAGACCGGCGTGTCGGGCGGCAGGCTTTGGATGAGCTGGGGCAGTGGGGTATAGTGCACCCTTACACGTGCCAGGGCTCCCATGGTGGCCTGTACGGTCTTGGGTGCGAAGGAGTCGGCGGTGTCAGGTGAACAAAAGATGTGCTCAATGCCGAACCAGTCGGCGACGCGCAGGATGGTTCCCATGTTTCCGGGGTCTTGCACACCGTCTAATGCGAGGCAGAGGTGGTCGTGGATGTATGACGTGTTGGCGGATTGTGGCTCCGGCAGCCGGAAGAGGGCGATGACGTCCTTCGGCGTACGCAGCAGACTGGCACGTGCTATGTCGTCATCGGAAGACTCGCACCACTCGTCGGCCATTTGCCGTTCGCGCGGGTGTTCGTCCAGCCATGAAGCGGTGGCCGTGAGGAAGGCACAGTGGAAATGGCCCATGAGGTCGCCCACGAGCTTGGGCCCTTCGGCCAGGAAAAGATTTTCTTCGCGTCTCTTCTTCTTCAGTTCTAAAGAGCGGATGAGTTTGATTTTGTTTTTACTGAGTGGCATGATCTGTTTTTTCTGTGGGCAAAGATAGTGCAAATCGAAAGCAGAAGCAACAAGCTTGCTTGTTTGTTATGCTGAGATGCCGCCTATCTTATCAAAAGATGATTGATTTATGTATGATTTTGTTTACTTTTGTAGCTGTTTATGCACTTGCGTAAGTATTCATATTGCTTGCAGAGAATGGGCAGGGAGACGACTTCCTTCTCAGTCCTTGTTGTCGTGATGCTGTTGCTGGTTTCATGCTCTGCCACGAAGTATGTGCCTGAGGGTCGTTATCTCTTGGATGATGTGAGTATACGTACGGACAACAGGAGCGTGCGCTCATCGGATTTGCAGGTCTACTTGCGCCAGAAACCCAATTCGAAGTGGTTCAGCATATTCAATACGCAGCTATACATCTATGACTGGTCGGGCAGGGACTCCACGAAGTGGATAAACCGGGCATTACGCCGGTTGGGCAGTGCACCGGTGATATACAGCGAGCATGACGCGGAGCGTACGCGTCAGGAGATGACCAAGGCCGTGCAGAACATGGGCTACATGCGGGCCAAGGTAGAGCAGACGGTACAGACGCGGAAGAAGAAGCTGAAGCTGACCTACCGGGTGTCGACGGGCAAACCCTATCACCTGAAGAGCATTTCCTATGACATACCGGACGAAAACATCCGACAGTTGCTGCATACCGACAGCACGAGTACACGCCTTAGGAAGGGCATGGTGATGGACATCAACGTGCTCGATGCCGAGCGTCAGCGCATCACGACTTTCCTGCAACAGCGTGGCTACTACAAGTTCAATAAGGAATACATAACCTACGAGGCCGATACGGTGCGCAACACCTACGAGGTAGACCTGACCATGCACCTCTCCTTGTATCGACGCAATGTGCGCGAGGAATGGCGTCCGCACACACAGTATGTGGTGGACCGCGTGAATTACATCACGGAGTATGATGCCTTGCAGGGGGGAGACAATGAGGAGGAACGGCTGCTTGTCGATGATTCCATTCACTACAAGCAGAGCGCGATATACTTCAAGAAGAAATTGTACTTGTCGCCCAAGACGTTGACGAACAATAACCGCATAGAGCAGGGAGCCTTGTATAACGTGTCCGATGTACAGCGTACGTATAACAACTTCGGCCGGCTTGGGGCATTGAAATACACGAATATACGCTTCTTCGAGCACGAAGCCGACTCGACGTTGCTGACGGCTTATGTGATGCTGACCCGTGCCAAGCATAACAGCGTGTCGTTCGGTCTGGAAGGAACCAACTCGGCCGGTGACTTGGGTGCTGCTGCTTCGGTCTCCTATACGAGCCGCAACCTCTTCAAGCGGGCGGAGTCGTTGATGCTGAGGTTGCGCGGGTCGTACGAGGCCATCTCGTCCAAGCAGAGCGGTTACAAGCACGAGAACTATAAGGAGTTGGGCGCAGAGGCTACACTGAACTTCCCGCGTTTCGTCTTCCCGTTCCTTTCGAATGACTTCAAGCGTCATATCCGTGCGGTGACTGAATTCGGACTTCAATACAACTACCAGCTGCGTCCTGAGTTCTCGCGTATCGTGGCTTCGGCCGGGTGGAGTTACCGGTGGGGTGACACGCGATACCAACGCTCGCAGCATCGGTTTGACCTGATAGACGTGAACTATCTCTACATGCCTTGGATTGACGAGACGTTCAAGAACACCTATCTGGACCGTGACCAGAACTACATCCTGAAGTACAACTACGAAGACCGTTTCATCGTGCGCATGGGGTATAGCTATACCTATAACAGCTTAGGCTCTAATCTGCTGAAACACTCGCCCACGCGAAATAGCTATTCGATTCGCTTCAATGCCGAGTCGGCGGGCAGCCTGCTATATGGTCTGGCTAAGGTGTTCAAAATGGGAAAGAACGCTGAGGGCGAGCACACGCTGTTCAATATCCCGTTTGCCCAATATTTCAGGGCCGACGTGGACTGGGTGAAGAACTTCGTCATCGACGAGCGCAACTCGTTGGTGCTTCATGCCGATGCCGGCATAGCCATTCCCTTCGGCAACGCCTCGGTGGTGCCGTTTGAGAAGCGCTACTTCTCGGGTGGCGCGAACAGCGTGCGAGGATGGTCTGTGCGCAACCTGGGACCGGGTACCTTCTCCGGCGACGGAAACTTCCTGAACCAGAGCGGAGACATCAAGCTGGACTTCAATATCGAGTACCGCACGAAACTCTTCTGGAAGCTGCGCGGAGCCGTCTTCGTGGACGCGGGAAACATCTGGACCATTCGCGACTATGACGACCAGTCGGGTGGTCTCTTCAAGATAGACACCTTCTACAAGCAGATTGCCGTGGCATACGGCTTGGGTCTCCGGTTGGATCTGGACTTCTTCATCCTGCGTTTTGACGGGGGTATGAAGGCCATCAATCCGGCATTCGAGTCGGGCAAGGAGCGTTACCCGATAGTCAATCCCAAGTTCTCGCGCGACTTTGCCTTCCACTTTGCCGTGGGCTATCCGTTCTGATGGGAAAACAAATGGACAAACAACAATAGATAAATAATAACAGAAAAACTGAAAAATTATGAAGCGTTATTGTCAGACACTCGAACTCGTGGATAATTCCGAACTGGTCGAGAAGTATTTGGAGGCCCACCGACATGTGTGGCCGGAGATTCAGGCCGGCATCCGCAGTGTGGGAATCCTCGATATGCAGATATATGCCTTGGGCACCCGTCTGTTCATGATATGTGACACGACAGACGAGTTTGACTGGGAGAAGGACAATGCCCGTCTGGCTACGTTGCCCCGGCAAGCAGAGTGGGAGGCTTATGTGGCACAGTTTCAAGGCTGTGACCCTGATGCACCCTCAACGGACAAGTGGCATCTGATGGAAAAGATTTTCGAACTGGATAAAACGGCAGAATGAGATGAAACGCTTGCTAATCTTGCTCTTGCCGGTGCTCGCGCTGGCAGGCTGCATCACCCAACAGAAGGCCCCGAGGATTTCCATCTTTGCCCAACACATAGAGGCCATCGCTCGTCAGGAGGGACTTTCTTTTGCCGAAGCTGCTGCCAAGGTGCGTGCATTGGGCTATGAGGGTGTAGACTTCCTGATGACGCTTCCCATCGAACAGCTTCGTACGCTGGACAGTTTAGGCTTCAAGCACGCTTGTGCGATTTCATACATAAGCCACAACTTAGGCCGTCAGGACTCGCTGGAGGAGGCCACCTTAGCGTTTATGAAGAAGTATCGCTTCTCGCGCCTGCTTCTGGTGCCGGGACTGATTCAGGAGGGCGAGACCGAGGAAACCTCGCAGAACGCCCTCGTTGCCATGGAGACATTTGCCGAGAAGGCTGACAGCATGGGTTATGTGGTCATGGTCGAGGATTATGACAATCCGCGCTCTCCGTGTTACAATCAGGAATCGCTGGACCTGATGTTCACTTCTGCCCCGATGCTGAAGCATGTCTTTGATACGGGCAATTATTACTATTGTGGAGACGACGTGATGTCGGCATTGGAGCATTTCCGCACGCGCATCCATCATGTTCATCTCAAGGACCGCATGGCCGAAGACCCTCGTGTCTCTCCGGCCTTGGGAACCGGCGTCGTGCCTATTGAGGAGGTCGTCATGACCCTGAACCACTCGGGCTACAAGGGATGGTACACCGTAGAGCATTTCGGCTCCAAGCAGATGCTGGAAGACGCCACCATCTCCATAAAAACCGTTCAGGCGGCCCTGAAGAAGTAAGGAAAAGAATGAGAGGAGTAATCAAACAGAAATGGATAGAATAGTCGGTCTTTTAGAACATGTCGTCCGGCTGCTGACAAGGCACACCTCGGCCTTCATCATACTGACGGCCATAACTGCTTTTTTCATACCCGATGTTTTTGCGTGGGTACAGCAGGGACAGCGTGCCAGTGTCATTTTAGGCTTCATCATGCTCACGATGGGTGTGACTCTTTCGGCGGATGATTACCGCATACTCTTTTCCCGTCCGCTGGACATCTTCATCGGGTCGCTGGCCCAGTTTACGGTGATGCCGCTTGTGGCTTGGTCTTTGGTTCGGCTATTCGGGTTGAATCCTTTCCTCTCGGCCGGGATCATCTTGGTGGGGTGCTGCCCCGGTGGCGTGTCAAGCAACATCATGAGTTATCTCTGCAAGGGGGATGTGGCCTATTCCATAGGCATGACCACTGTCTCGACGCTGCTCTCCCCGGTTGTCACACCGTTGCTGGTCCTGTGGCTGGCCGGTGCCAGTATCGAGGTCAATGCGTTGGGCATGTTTCAGAACATCTTGTTGGTGACCCTCTTGCCGGTGGTCTGCGGATCAGCATTCAATTATTTCTTCGGACATCGGGAGGGCTTCAAGACAGTCCAACGCCTCATGCCCGGGTTGAGTGTCATCTGTCTGGCCCTCATCGTGGGTGGTGTCATCTATCAGGTTCGTCCCCAACTGATGGAGAACGGACTGGACTTATTCCTGCTCACGATAGGTGTCATCTTTCTGCATAACGGACTGGGTTATCTGATAGGTTATGTGGTAGGTTATATCTGCCGTTTCAACACAGCCAAGAAGCGCACCTTGAGCATCGAGGTGGGCATGCAGAATGCGGGTATGGCCACCGTCTTGGCTCATAACTTCTTTGCCACTCCAGCTGCCATTGCCGCCAATCCGCTGGCTGCCTTGTCCATCGTTCCGTGTGCCATCTCGTGTGCCTATCATTCCATTTCGGGAACGGTCTTGGCCGGAATCTTTGTGAAGATGGACGAGAGGAGTAGTCGGAAGCGAACAAGTTAATCCTAAATCTATTGATTAAATGCTGCTCCGCAGGTTCTCTTTCTGATATATAAAAACACGTGGGGTAACCGCCCCGAATGGGGGGTGTCAGTAGCGTATGACGCGGAACTCCGTGCGACGGTTTATCTCGTTGCAGTGTTCTTGTCTGGAGGCGTCTGGCAGTTGGAGGATGAAATTCTCGGTGAGGGTGTCGCCTATGTGCAGGAAGGGAGCACGTCGGAGGTCTCTTCGAGTGATGACCTTGGGTTGGCTCTTTCCCATGCCCTTGGCTGTCAGTCTCTCTGCCTGTATGCCGCCGGCTGTCAGGTAGTCTGTAACGGCCTGTGCCCGACGTTGTGAGAGCCTTTGGTTGTAGGCCTCTGAACCTTTATAGTCGCAGTGGGAGGTTATCTCTATGTGGAGATTGGGGTTCTCTTGCAGTGTGGCAATCAGATGGTTGAGCGATTCGGCCGATTGTGGGGAGAGGACGTGACTGGCATAGTCGAAGTAGATGTTTTCGATAGGGATGGGGCGAGTGATATTGGCCAGTTGGAGGGTGAGGGTATAGGTTGTATCGGCCTCTGTCGGCGTGACGTAGAGGTCAGCATGTGTGTTCAGGTGTCCTTTGGCCGAGGCAAGGATGCTGTATGCTGTTTCGGGAGTGAGCGGCATGGAGTAGCGCCCGAAGGCATTGGCATGACGCTGCTCGTAAAATCCTTTGTCGTTGGCTATGGTGATGATGGCATTGACAACGGGATTCCCGTCCTGGTCTGTCACGTCTATATCTGCCAGCAACTGTATTTCGTCGATGGTGAAGAGATAGAGCTTGTCCGTCCCTCGCGGGTTGTTGCGGTTGGAAGAAAAGTAGCCGGAACGCTCGTGTGAGTCGGGTTGGAAGGTGATGGAGAAGTCGTCGTAGGATGAGTTCATGGGGCTTTGCAGGTTCTCAACGGTCCATCCTGCCTCGTGTTTTGTGGCTCTGAAAAGGTCCAGACCGCCCATTCCCGGATGACCATCGGAGGAGAAGTAAAGAGCTCCACCGGGAGCAAAGGAGGGAAACACTTCGTTGCGTGGGGTGTTGACAGACGGGCCGAGATTGATGGGAAGGCCGATGGGCAAGGGAGACAGCCGGACAGACCACAGGTCGAAGCCGCCTTCTCCACCCGGGAAGTCGGAGGAGAAGACCATAAACTGTCCGTCGGGAGAGATGGTAGGATGGGCAATGGAACTGACGGAGTCGGGAAAGATTTTTACCCAGACAGGCTCGCTCCAGTCTCCATCCGTGCGTGTGGTCATGAATAGCTGTGCGGGGTTGTGACGGCCTACGATTTGCCGGCAGCGCGTGAAGTACATGGTCCTGCCGTCGGGCGTAAAGCAACATGTTCCTTCCTCGTCCGCTGTGTTAATGAGCGTGTCGAGTGCTATGGGTTTCTGCCAAGGTCTGTCTTCTTGTCGTTTGGCATAAAAGATATCGGCAAAGTGCTGTCCCGTGATATCGCTTATTTCACGGCTGCTGTTGGCTTCGTCGCGTGTGGAGGTGAAGTAGAGCGTATGGGCATCGGCGAATATAGGGGCGTAATCGTTTCGACGAGAGAGTAGCGTGTTCTCGGCCGGTCGCACCTTGTGTCGAGTGGGGTGTTGCTTCCAGGCTAATGACAGACTACAGGAGCGGATTCCTCGCATGGCCTCCAGACTGTCTCTGTGGTTCAGAGAGTAGGACAAATACTGCCTGTATTGATTAGCGGCGGCTTTGTAGTCACCTTTCATGCGTAGCATATCAGCCAGGTAAAGGGTAGAGAGTGTGTCGAAATGGTGGTAGCGGATGGCATTGGCATAGGCGACGGCTGCCTTGGCTGGCTGACTGATGTGTCGATAGGACTCGGCGAGCGAGAAGGCTGTTTCGCCTCTTAGGGCCTTGTCTTTGGCAGAAAGTGAGTTATAGACTTTGCGGAAAGACTGTGCTGCCGCATAATACTCTCCGTGGGCATAGTGAGTTTGTCCCCGGCGCATGTCGTGTGTGGTTCCGCAGGAAAGTGTCAGGAGGCAGCAGAGTGCGACAAGAAGGAATATGTGTCGGGTGCGGAGCATGTGTCTTGTGCGGTTTTTTTAGGAACCCAATCGGCGGTTTGTATTGTCTGACAACACGTTGTGGACAATCTCGCCGACCATCTGCTTCAGTTCGGCAATGAACTGTCCGGCTTGGAACGTGCACTTCTCAATCTCGCGCAGTTTTTTCTCCCAGCGTCCAGTCAGCTCGGCCGACTTGAGGAGGTCTTCCTGTATGAGGTGTATCAGTTCGACACCGGTTTCGGTGGCCATCAGGCTTTTGCGCTTGCGCACGATGTACTTCCGCTTGAACAGTGTCTCAATGATGGCGGCACGTGTGGAGGGTCGCCCGATGCCGTTTTCCTTGAGTGCATCGCGCAACTCGTCATTCTCAACGAGCTTTCCGGCTGTTTCCATGGCACGCAGTAGGGTGGCCTCGGTATAGGGTTTAGGTGGAGTGGTCCAACGCTCGACCAGCTCGGGATGGTGGCTCCCGGATTCTCCTTTCTGAAAGACGGGAAGCGTCTTCTCTTCGCTGTTTTCTTCCTCCTCTTCCGCGCCCGTCGATTTGGCGGTATTGAATACGACTCTCCAGCCGGCATCCAGGATTTGTCGGCCTGTGGTGCGAAACTCTACATCGTCCGCCTTGCCCAGAATGGTCGTTGTCGATACTTTGCAATCCGGATAGAAGACGGCGATGAAACGGCGGGCAATGAGGTCGAAGACATTGCGCTCCATATCTGTCAGTGAGGCTGCCGTCTGTCCGGTTGGGATGATGGCGTGGTGGTCGGTCACTTTGCTGTTGTCAAACACTTTCTTCGACTTGGGGAGCGGGTGGACGGCCAATGGAGTCGTCAGCGTTTCGTAGCCCTTGAGGTTCTTGAGTATGTTGGGGCACTTGGGATAGATGTCTTCGCTCAGGAATGTGGTGTCGACACGAGGATAGGTCGTCACCTTCTTTTCGTAAAGCGACTGGATGAGTTTCAGCGTGATGTCGGCCGAATAGGCGAACTTCTTGTTGCACTCCACTTGCAAGGATGTCAGGTCGAACAAGCGCGGGGCAGATTCTTTGCCTGTCTTCTTGCTGATGTCGGTAATGACGAATGGATGTTCCTGTATGCGTTCTATCAGGGCTTTCCCTTGTGCCTCGGAGGTTATGGGGTCAATACCGCAGTTCTCTTCTTCGGCTTTCCTGGTCGGGGTGTTGCCTTTGAATGCGGAGTCGTCACTTTTCTTCTTCTCCTTTTCCTCTGCTTCTAATATCAGGTCTTCTTCGTTTTTCTTGATAATGGCGTTAAAGTAGACCTCCCGATATTTGGTTTTCAGTTCCCAGTATTGCCTGGGCACGAAGTGTTCTATCTCTTCCTGTCTGTTCACAATGAGTGCCAGCGTAGGGGTCTGAACGCGCCCGATGGAAAGCACCTGTTTGTTGCGCCCGTATTTCAAGGTGTAGAGGCGTGTGGCGTTCATGCCCAGGAGCCAGTCGCCGATGGCGCGTGAGAGTCCGGCTTCGTAGAGCGGTTGGAAGTCCTTGGCATCACGCAGTTTGGCAAATCCCTCGCGTATGGCTTCTTCGGTCAAGGAGGATATCCAGAGACGCTTTACCGGACATGTGGCTCCTGCCTTTTGCATCACCCATCGTTGGATGAGTTCACCTTCCTGGCCGGCATCACCACAGTTTATAATCATCTCTGCCTGTTTCATCAGTCCCTCGATGATGTGGAATTGCTTCTCGTAGGTGTCGTTGCTGATGAGTTTAATGCCAAAACGGGGCGGAACCATGGGCAGGCTTGACAGTGACCATGTCTTCCAGTGGTCGGTGTAGTCTTGTGGCTCTTTCAGCGTGCAGAGGTGTCCGAAAGTCCAGGTTACTTGGTATCCGTTGCCTTCTATGTATCCGTCTTTGCGGTTGCGTGCTCCAAGCACTTCGGCAATGTCGCGTGCGACAGACGGCTTTTCGGCAATACATACAATCATATACAGGTTTTGATGCTGGTTAATGAGACGCGAAGATATACAAAAAGGACGGAATTGGCAATCATTCCGTCCTTTCTTAGCGTATTTGTAGAAAAATGATTATTCTTCGTCAAGGAGAATATTCATAATCTGACAGGCAGCTTTGGCTACTGAAGTACCAGGGCCGAAGATAGCGGCTACGCCAGCCTTGTAGAGGAAGTCGTAGTCCTGAGCCGGGATTACACCGCCGGCGATGACGATGATGTCTTCGCGACCCAGTTTCTTCAATTCGTCGATTACCTGCGGAACGAGTGTCTTATGACCTGCTGCCAGTGAACTTACACCGAGTACGTGGACGTCGTTCTCTACAGCCTGACGAGCTGATTCTGCAGGAGTCTGGAATAATGGACCCATGTCTACGTCGAAACCGCAGTCTGCGTAGCCGGTAGCACAAACTTTTGCGCCACGGTCGTGACCGTCCTGTCCCATCTTTGCTATCATAATACGAGGCTGACGACCTTCTTTCTTTGCAAATTTAGCGGTGAGTTCACATGCCTTTGCAAAGTCGTCGTCACTCTTGCTTTCACTTGAATACACGTTGCTGATTGTTCTAATTACTGCTTTATAACGTCCTACGACAGCTTCACAAGCGTCTGAGATCTCACCCAGTGTAGCGCGATGGCCTGCTGCGATGACGGCGAGGTCAAGCAAGTTGTTTTCGCTCTTCTTGCCTTCGCTGAATTCCTTCACGCAAGCAGTGATAGCTTCGAGGTCTTTCTTCACTTGAGCTTCGTCACGGTTAGCCTTGAGCTTCTTGAGGTTTTCTTCCTGCTGGAGACGTACGGCGGTGTTGTCGACTTCGAGGATGTCGATAGGATCTTCGTGGTCCAGACGATATTTGTTCACGCCGACGATGGTCTGAACGCCAGAGTCGATGCGAGCCTGTGTGCGTGCTGCCGCTTCTTCGATACGCATCTTTGGCAGACCGGTCTCGATAGCCTTTGCCATACCGCCGAGTTTCTCGATTTCCTGAATGTGCTCCCAAGCCTTGTGGTAGAGCTCGTTGGTCAGGGATTCTACATAGTAAGAACCTGCCCATGGGTCAATGTGCTTGCATACTTGGGTCTCGTTCTGGATGTAAATCTGCGTGTTGCGGGCAATACGGGCAGAGAAGTCTGTCGGCAGTGCGATGGCTTCGTCCAGCGCGTTGGTGTGGAGTGACTGTGTGTGACCGAGAACGGCAGCCATAGCCTCAATACAGGTACGGCCTACGTTGTTGAATGGGTCTTGCTCTGTCAATGACCAACCGGATGTCTGTGAGTGGGTACGCAATGCCATTGATTTAGGATTCTTGGCACCGAAACTCTTGACAATCTTAGCCCACAACAGACGGCCTGCGCGCATCTTGGCAATTTCCATGAAGTGGTTTACACCGATAGCCCAGAAGAAGGAGAGACGTGGTGCAAATGCGTCAACATTGATACCTGCGTTGATACCTGCGCGGAGGTAGTCGCTCCCGTCTGCCAAGGTATATGCCAACTCGATATCTGCTGTTGCACCGGCTTCCTGCATGTGGTAACCGGAGATGGAGATGCTGTTGAATTTAGGCATCTTCTGTGAGGTGTATTCGAATATATCAGCGATAATCTTCATGGAGAATGAAGGCGGGTAGATGTAGGTGTTACGCACCATGAATTCTTTCAGGATGTCGTTCTGGATGGTACCTGCCATTTCTTCCAACTTGGCACCCTGCTCCAGACCTGCATTGATGTAGAATGCGAGTACCGGCAATACGCCACCGTTCATGGTCATGGATACTGACCTCTTGTTCAATGGAATACCTTCGAAGAGGACCTTCATGTTTTCCAGTGAGCAGATAGATACACCGGCCTTGCCGACATCACCCACTACACGTTCGTTGTCCGGGTCGTAGCCACGGTGGGTCGGGAGGTCGAATGCTACTGACAAACCTTTCTGGCCTGATGCGAGGTTACGACGATAGAATGCGTTTGATTCTTCTGCGGTAGAGAAACCAGCATACTGACGGATAGTCCACGGGCGGAAAGGATACATCATTGAATAAGGACCACGGAGGAATGGAGGAATACCTGCTACAAAGTCGAGGTGTTCCATGCCTTCAAGGTCTTCCTTGGTATATATAGGCTTTACTTCGATGTGTTCCGGAGTTTTCCAGTTCGCTACTACACCGTTTGCTGCCTGCCATTCTTTGCCATTCTTTGCCTCTATGCTGGCAAAAACGTCGATTTCTTTAAAACTTTTTCTTGCCATAACTTAGATTCCCAATTTAGCGTTATACTCTTTCAATGTCTTCAACTGGTCTACGCGAACGTGGATGAAGTTCTCGATACCGGCTGCCTTCAGGTCTTCTGCGCATGCAGGAGCACCTGCAATAACGAACATAGCACGGTTGTTTAGTGCCTGGAATGCCGGAATGCCATATTCAGCATATTCATCATCGCTTGAGCAGAGAACGACAATGTCGGCACCTGCAGCAAGTGCAGCGTCAACACCCTCTTCAACTGTCTTGAATCCAAGATTGTCAATCACTTTGTAACCGGCAGCAGCCAAGAAGTTGCAGCTGAACTGTGCACGAGCCTGACGCATGGCTAGGTTACCGATGGTCAACATGAAGGCTACAGGAACCTTGGTTGCTTTTTCTGTCTGGAGACGGAGTGCTTCAAATTCGCTTGCCAGACGTGTTGTTTGAATCTTGGCCAGTTCTGAACCTTCGCTTTCACAGCATGTGCAAGCTGCGTCAAGCGGAGTCTTTCCTTCGCTCTTCTCTGTGAAGTTCGGGAACTGGTTCGTACCGAGGATGAATTCCTTACGCTTACCGGCGTTGGCATGGCGTGCCTTGTCGGTATCGTTGATGGCCTGCTGGATGGTGCCTGCCAATACAGCAGCAAGGAAACCACCTTCTTCTTCAACGGTGAGGAACAGCTTCCAAGCCTGTTGAGCGAGTGCTGTGGTGAGTTCTTCAATGAAATAGGAACCACCGGCTACGTCAACCACCTTGTCAAAGTGACATTCTTCCTTCAGCAACAACTGCTGGTTGCGAGCGATGCGTTCTGCAAACTCTGTCGGAGCCTCGTATGGTTCGTCAAATGGTGTGACAACGATGCTCTCAACACCACCCAATGCAGCGCTCATGGTTTCTGTCTGGGTACGGAGCAGGTTTACATAGCTGTCGAATACGGTCAGGTTGTAGGTCGTTGTCTGGGCACAGATGCACATCTTGGCGCTTTCCTTGCATGGGGTGTACTGAGATACGATGCTTGACCACAACAGACGGGCTGCACGCATCTTGGCAATTTCCATGAAGTAGACACCGTTCACACCGAGGTTGAACTTGATGCTACGTGCTGCGAGTTCGGGTGCAACACCTGCTTCAACCATCTTGTTCATGTATTCGTTACCCCAAGCCAGTGCGTAGCCTAAATCCTGATAGCTGTAAGCACCACTGTTGGTTAATGTAACGGCATTGACGGCAACAGGACGGAAGTTAGGATAAGCAGCCATTGTCTCCACGATTTCCTTGATGTTTGCATCGATGAGGGCTGATCTGTCTTTGCCTTTAACAAGCATCTTTTCAATAGGGTCAAAACTGATGCTGCCTTCTACCTTGGCAGGGTCAACGCCCTTTTCTTCAAAGTAGGCCACCAGCAACTTGGCCAATTCCAGAGAGTGTGCCTGACAGGTGGCAAAGTTCAGTTCTACACATTCTGCGTGAATACCGTTCAGTAATGTACTGATGTATTCGGCGTTCAACTTCTTGGCAGGAATCGTGAAGCCGAGAGAATCGATACCCTTGTTGAGAATGTCGAGCGCTTTTTCATTGGCTTCTTTCGGACATTCGCAAGCGATGTTCTGACGTACGTGCCAGAGATTGTTTTCCTTCTTGTTACCGCGAACGTAAGGGAACTCTCCTGGAAGTGCGTTGTTTGTAGCAAGCTTTTCTACGTCTTCTTTAAGGTAGAAAGGCTGCATGCTAAAGCCTTCATTGGTCTTCCAGACCATCTTCTTCTCGTAGTCAGCACCCTTGAGGTCTACCTCAATCTTATCACGCCATTCCTGACGTGAAGGGGCGGTGAAATCAGAGAAAAGTTTTTCTTTGTTTTCCATTTTTCTTCCTTAATTTATTTGACTGTGTGTTTGTCTAATGTTTCTGTAGAGATTCTCCCTGTAAGCAGGGATTAGAAAAGTCATGCAAATTTAGCGAATAAATATGTAAATCCATATTCTGTGAGAAAAATTTTTGCTCTTTGCCCTGCGGAACCCTCTTTCTCCCGTTTCTGATATTTTGATGTGTCATTTTTTTGACCGAATAATGCAGCGCTCTCAAGAAGCCGTCGTGCATGGAATGGAATCATGGATAAGATAAACACGTGGGGTAACCGTGCTGCATTTCCTCTGACTCCTTACCTTGTGTTCTGTAGACCCATAAATAAGGATTTGCTGAAAACTTTTCCTCGCGAGATTCTTGCCGTACAGGGGAACAAAAAAAAGAGAGGCATTGCCAAACAATGTCTCTCTGAATGGTCGGGATGACTGGATTCGAACCAACGACCTCCTGCTCCCAAAGCAGGCATTCTAACCGGACTGAACTACATCCCGAATCGCTTTCCTGGTGGTTTCCCTCCCAAAAGCGCTGCAAAGGTATAGTTTTTTTTTTACCAGTGCAAGTTTTCTCTCGTTTTTCAGGGGTACATGTCTTTTTAAACTCTGGCTAAGACCGGGCGGGAGGTATACATAGATAGGGAGAACAAAATGTACAGAAAAGAAGAAAACACGTCTCTCTTTTTTCTGTTCAGGGGAAAAATGCTACATTTGTCCCCTGTGAATAGGTCATTGATTGGACAGAGAAGGAAAGTGCCTTATTTCACAGCCCTGAAAAAACCTACCTGAAATATCAACCTTGTTAATAAAAAAACTATAAGAATGACTTTACTGGTACTACTGAAAATTTCGGCTTCCCACAATCTTATGGGAATGTTTTTCCCCACAATCTTAATGTTGGCAAGTCTTCCTTTCTGGTTTATAAAGAAAATCCCTAATGTCGTATTCAGCATATTTAGCACACTTGCACTTTTTGGATTGGCCGCTTTGGTTTTTATAGCGTCAGTTACTTCCGACGACGTACAAAGTCCGGGATGGTTGGGAGGAACATTTATAGTTATTTTATTGTTGGTCTGCAATTCGTTTCAATACCTCATGTACATCAGATATCTTAACACCAAGCGTTGTCCCAAATGTCATGCTCTTGGAATGCAAACACTTAGTAAAGACATTGATACTAAAATCAGCACATATATTACTACTTACAAGGCCGAAGGTGGTCGCCACGATGGGAGAACTTATGACAAAATAGATGAACTTATTCGCAAGCACATCACCTATACGCTCTATTGCCCTAAGTGTGGAAACATTTGTAATTGGGAAGATGAAACCGAAGACCATCTCAAGCGAGACGAGCGTCCAAAGGATTGAGGCAGATCGGTTACCGCGGTTACCTGGGTTACCCCACGTGTTTGTATTATTGCGATTGGGATTATTGCCCAGGTGAGAGAGGGGAAAGGAAAAAAACAAGAGAGGCATTGCAGGCAATGTCTCTCTGAATGGTCGGGATGACTGGATTCGAACCAACGACCTCCTGCTCCCAAAGCAGGCATTCTAACCGGACTGAACTACATCCCGAATCGCTTTCCTGGTGGTTTCCTTCTCAAAAGCGCTGCAAATGTATGGGTTTTATTATTTCTGTGCAAGTTTTTTCCTTTGTTTTTTCAGGGCTCACCGGAAAAGATTTGGGTTTAGTAACGCATATAGTCAGGTTTGGGCGGCTCGATGGCCTGATTGTATGCTTCGGGGAGGATTTCCCTGATGACGGGAATGAGCACTTTCTTGATGACCTTCTCATTGAGTTGGTGTTCGCCTTCAAACTTGATGGCATGCTTGTAGTGTTTGCAGAACATGTCATAGGTGCTTCCGTGGGGGTCGTTGATGCCAAAGAATCCGTAGCAGTTTTCGATGTCAAAGTCGGTTATCCCTTCAAATTGTTTCCGTTCCATCATCATTTGGTGTTGGATGATGTCTTTGGTGATGCGAAACTCTTTTTGGTTGTCTTTTCTGCGGTTGAAAAACTTGAAGGTGCCGGTTCGGAATACTTTACTCATGGATGACATACGGAAGGACGGATTGACGCAGAAGCGTCGAAATCCGCGCATCTGCTGGGCATACATACCTCCCATGCTCGTCCCGATAATCAGATCGGGCTGTTCGTCCTCGCATAGCTGTTTCAGGTAGGGGAGGGCATCAGCGGGGTCAATCGGGATGTCCGGAGCTATCACTTCGCCAGAGGGAAAGATGTTGCGTAGCAATTCAACGGTGCCACTTGCTCCTGAAGATCCGAATCCGTGAAGGTAAATGATTTTCATGTGATTCCTTTTTTTCTTGAATAATTCAGCAGGTAAAAGTCTGAATTGGCAGTGGATTTTTGAGAAAAACGCGATGAACACATTCAATGAAGGTTCACCGCGTTGTTATGTTTAAAGCTGGAGCCTAAGTATAAACGCCAGCGGTCTGGATTTCCGGACGATATTACTTGATGATTTCAAGTTGACGGAAGCATCTCGTCAGGATGTCGACAGCCTCATCGATTTGTTCCTTGGTGTGTGTGGCCATCAGGGCTACACGTACCAGCGTGTCTTGTGGGGCGCATGCCGGTGGAACAACCGGATTGATGAATACGCCTTCGTCAAAGGCCAGCTTGGTTACATAGAAGGTTTTTTCTGCATCGCGGACATATAGGGGGATGATCGGTGATTCTGTCTCGCCGATTTCAAACCCTGCATCGCGGAATTTCTTCAATGCATAGTTGGTGTTTTCCCACAAGTTCTCGAGGCGCTGTGTATCTTCTTTGATGATGTGAAGTGCTGCAAGAGTAGCAGCTGTTGCAGAAGGTGTGGCACTTGCCTGGAAGATGTATGAACGGGCGGTGTGGCGCAAAACGTTGATGACCGGTCTGCTTGCTGCTACGAAGCCGCCGAGTGAGGCCAGTGACTTGCTAAAGGTGCCCATGATGACATCGACGTCATCGGTTACGCCGAAGTGGTCGCAAACACCGCGTCCCTGTCGGCCGAACACACCGAGACCATGGGCTTCGTCTACGTAGATGCTTGCGTTGTACTTCTTCTTGAGTTCCACGATGGCCGGCAGGTTGGCAAGGTCGCCTTCCATGGAGAACACGCCATCTACGATAATCAGTTTGATTGAATCGGGATTGCATTTCTTCAGCAGCTCTTCCAACTCGTTCATGTCGTTGTGCTTGTAGTGGAGCTGCGTTGCAAAAGACAAACGACGGCCGTCAACGATAGATGCGTGGTCACGGTCGTCGCAAATAATGTAGTCATTTCGGCCAACGAGTTGCGGAATGATGCCTTCGTTTACCGTAAAACCGGTTGAAAAACATAATGCTTCGTCTTTGCCGATAAATTCGGCCAGTTCTTTTTCGAGCTGAACGTGGAGGTCGAGCGTACCATTCAGAAAACGTGAACCGGCACATCCTGATCCGTATTTGTCGATGGCTGCTTTGGCTGCTTCAATAATACGAGAGTCGTAGGTTAAGCCGGTATAGGCATTAGAACCAAACATCAAGACTTTTTTGTCGCCCATATAGACTTCTGTGTCCTGATGGCTGTTGATTTCGCGAAAATATGGATATATGCCTTTCTGCATAAATTGCTGGGGCAGGTCATATTTTGCGCATTTTTCGTCTAATAAACTCATGCTTTTATGTGTCTTTTTATTCTTTACTATAATGGTATTTTCATCACGAAAACCAAAAAGATGGCGCAAAGTTAAAAAATATTGCTGGTTTAATTATTCTAAAATGTAATTTTTTTGAAACATGGATAGCATTTTGTCCCTGAAAAGGGTGGAATCTCTAAGTAAAATAGTACTTTTGCGTCCTCAAAGTGCAATTTTATCCATGAGTAATCGAAAAAAAATTGTGTTTGTTGCTAATCCTATTTCGGGAACGCAGGGCAAGGAACAGGTTCTCAAGTGTATAGAATCAAACATTGACCGAGAGAAATATGCCCCTGAGATTCTGCTAACTGAATATGCCGGACATGCGGCGGAAATTGCAGCACAAAAGGCCCGGGAGGGTATCTTTGCCGTGGTGGCGGTGGGTGGTGACGGGACCATCAACGAGGTGGCCCGTTCGCTGGTTCACACACAGACGGCACTGGGTATAATCCCTTGTGGTTCAGGCAATGGATTGGCCAGACACGTAGAAATCCCAATGGATGCTATGCGTGCTCTGAGGGTCATCAATGAGGCGTTGGTCAGTGATGTAGACTATGGGACTATCAACGACATTCCGTTCTTTTGTACATGCGGAGTGGGATTTGATGCTTTCGTTAGCCAGAAATTTGCCGATGCAGGCAAGCGTGGCCCGTTGACTTATATAGAAAAGACGTTACAGGAAGGGCTGAAATACAAGCCGGAGACTTACGAACTGGAGATTGACGGCAATCCGCAGCGTATCAAGGCCTTCTTGATAGCTGTGGGAAACGCCTCACAGTATGGGAATAATGCATACATTGCCCCGCAGGCCACCATCAATGACGGTCAGCTTGATGTGACGATTATGGAGCCGTTTACGGTGCTTGATGCTCCATCTATTGCCATCCAGTTGTTTTCCAAACAAATAGACCAGAATAGTCACATCAAGACGTTCCGCTGCCGGGAGTTGCGCATCATACGTTCCAAGGCGGGCATTGCCCATTATGACGGTGATCCGATTGAACTCGGTGCAGAGTTGCACGTGAAGGTCGTTCATCGGGCATTGAAACTGATTGTACCTTCCGAGTCTGAACGCTCGGGCAGTTCGCCAAACGTATTTGTCAGGGCGCAGGAATACTTCAGCGGCTTGAAACAGTTCAACGAGATGATAGTCGAGGATATTGCTCAAAAAAACAAGGCCATTATAGGGAAAGGCAAGGAACAAATCAAGAAACTGATAGATAATTGAGCACCGAGCAAAGTTTTTCTGTAAATTTGTCACCTTGTTTGAAGCATAGAAGCAGACGAAATTAAAAATTTATATTATAATAATATGTATAGAAGTCATACCTGTGGAGAACTCCGCATAAGTGATGTAAACAAGACAGTGACTCTGTCTGGATGGGTACAGCGAAGCCGCAAAATGGGCGGCATGACCTTCGTTGACCTTCGCGACAGATATGGTATCACTCAACTTGTGTTTAATGAAGAAATCAATGCTCCCCTCTGCGAGGAAGCCAAAGGATTGGGACGTGAATATGTGATTCAGGTCGTGGGAACAGTCAACGAACGCTACAGCAAGAACGCCAACCTGCCGACGGGCGATATAGAGGTCATCGTTTCGAAGTTGACCGTGTTGAACAAGTCGCTTACTCCTCCTTTTACCATAGAAGACAATACCGATGGTGGTGATGACATTCGCATGAAGTACCGTTATCTGGATTTACGTCGCAGCGCAGTTCGGAAAAATCTTGAGTTGCGTCACAAAATGACCATCGAAGTACGAAAGTATCTGGACGAACAGGGCTTTATTGAGGTTGAAACCCCTATACTCGTAGGCTCAACCCCTGAAGGAGCTCGCGACTTCGTTGTTCCGAGCCGTATGAATCCGGGGCAATTCTACGCCTTGCCGCAGAGTCCCCAGACATTGAAGCAGCTGCTGATGGTGAGCGGATTTGACCGTTACTTCCAGATTGCCAAGTGTTTCCGTGACGAAGACCTTCGTGCCGACCGCCAGCCGGAGTTCACTCAAATAGACTGCGAGATGTCGTTCGTAGAGCAGGACGATGTCATCACCCTATTTGAAGGCATGGCAAAATATTTGTTCAAACAAATCAGGAATGTGGATCTCGAGACACCATTCCTCCGCATGTCGTGGGCTGACGCCATGAAATACTATGGCAGCGACAAGCCGGACTTGCGCTTTGACATGAAATTTGTAGAGCTGATGGATGTCTTGAAGGGATATGGATTCAGCGTCTTTGACCAGGCGGCATACATCGGTGGTATTTGTGCCAAGGGTGCGGCAACCTATACGCGCAAGCAGCTTGACCAACTTACAGACTTTGTGAAACGTCCGCAGATTGGCGCCAAAGGATTGGTTTATGCTCGCATAGAGGCTGACGGCAATGTGAAGTCAAGTGTGGACAAATTCTACACACAAGAGGTCTTGCAGCAAATGAAAGAAGCCTTCCGGGCAGAACCCGGTGACCTGATTCTGATTCTCAGTGGAGACGATGCCATGAAGACCCGCAAGCAACTTTGTGAACTGCGTCTCGAAATGGGCTCACAACTCGGTTTGCGCGACAAGGATAAGTTTGCACTGCTCTGGGTCGTTGACTTCCCGATGTTCGAGTGGAGTGACGAAGAACAGCGCTTGATGGCTATGCACCATCCTTTTACGCACCCCAAGGAAGAGGATATCCCCTTGCTCGACACCGACCCGGCCGCAGTGCGTGCCGATGCTTACGATATGGTGTGCAACGGTGTTGAAGTCGGAGGCGGAAGTATCCGTATTCACGATTCGCAGCTTCAGGCCAAAATGTTTGAGATACTCGGTTTCACTCCGGAACGTGCTCAGGAGCAGTTTGGCTTCTTGATGAATGCCTTTAAGTATGGTGCTCCACCTCATGGAGGTTTGGCTTATGGCTTGGATCGTTGGGTCAGCATCTTCGCCGGCTTGGACAGCATACGCGATTGTATCGCCTTCCCGAAGAATAACAGCGGTCGTGACGTGATGCTGGATGCTCCGGGCTTCTTGGAACCCGGACAGCTTGACGAACTCCAGCTGAAGTTAGACCTCAAGGAATGATGTGATTCATGAAGGAGCATAACCGTGTAATCCGTTTTGCATTGGTCGGAACACTAAACTTCCTCATCATGCTCTTGACGGTGTGGGTTATGCAATATTGTCTGGGTGTAGACTACCGCCATGGAAATGTCGTAGCATACGTCTTAGCCCAGATAAACAACTTCCTTTTCTCCAAATATTGGGTCTTTCAAGGCCTGCAAAAAAAAGAAAGCAGTATTTCCCGATTGACAAGGGAGATACTGCTTTTTCTGATAGCTTTTGGCTGCGCTTACGGCCTCCAGTTCTTGTGCTTATTGTGGATGGTCGAGTGCATGGGGCTGAATAGTTATCTGGCCCAGTTCTTAGGGCTTTTTGTATATGGATTCGTCAACTATGTGATGAATCGCAATCTGACGTTTGCTCAACCCAAATAACGTTTGTCAAGCCCTTCGTAGGCATCGATGCGGCGGTCGCGAAGGAACGGCCACCAGCAGCGCACCTCTTCTGTTCGCTTGAGGTCGACTTCCACAATCATATTCTGCTCTTCTTCACAACTTGCACACGCGACAATCGTGCCTTGAGGGTCGGCAACGAAACTGCTTCCCCAGAATACGATACCATCTGTTGTCTGTGACGGGTCTGCTTCGTGACCAACCCGGTTCACGGCAATGACTGGCAGATTATTGGCTACGGCATGTCCTCTCATGACGGTCATCCAGGCATCCCGCTGGCGAATCTGCTCATCGCGACTGTCGTTGCTTTCCCAGCCGATGGCAGTCGGATAGATAAGGAGTTCGGCTCCACGGAGTGCCATGAGTCTCGCTCCTTCCGGATACCATTGGTCCCAGCACACTTGCACGCCCAGTTTGCCGACACTAGTCTGGATGGGTTCAAATCCGAGGTCACCGGGGGTAAAGTAGAATTTCTCGTAAAAGCCGGGGTCATCGGGGATGTGCATCTTGCGGTATTTGCCGGCATTTGTTCCATCGGCATCAAACACTACGGCTGTGTTGTGATATAGGCCTGCAGCCCTGCGCTCGAACAGAGAGGTGACAAGTACCACGTGGTGGCGTTTGGCCAGTTCTCCATAAAAGTTTGTTGAGGGACCTGGAATCGGTTCCGCCAAGTCAAAGTTATGGGTGTCTTCTGTCTGGCAGAAGTATAATGAATTATGCAGTTCCTGGAGGACGATGAGCTGTGCACCGTTTGCTGCACAGGCTGCAATACTTTTGGCAAGACCCATTAGATTTACACGAAGATCTGAGGTGTTGGCTTGTTGAATAAGTCCGATTTTAAGTTTTCTGGTGTTCATTTTCTTGCATTTTATGCAGCAAAAATAATAAGATTCTATGTAAATCTGTGTTCTTTTGCTAATTTTGTTAAATTATTATTACCTTTGTGTGAAAGAATACAATGTTGGGACAGAATTCCCGTGAAGGGTTTGTTGAAAATGTTTCTTGATACTATTGACTATGATAAACTTTGAACTATTCCCGTCGCCGTGTTATATCCTGGAAGAAGACTTGCTTCGCAAGAATCTTCAACTCATCAGTCACGTAGCCAAGTCGGCCGGTGTTGAGATAATCCTGGCATTCAAGGCGTTTGCCTTGTGGCGTACATTCCCTATTTTTCGAGAGTATATCAGCCACAGCACCGCTTCATCTCCTTACGAGGCACGCATGGCGATGGAGAAGTTTGGCAATCGAGCCCATACCTATTCTCCTGCTTACGAAGATGCTACTTTTGACGAAATATTACGATGCAGTGAGTGCATTACGTTTAATTCGCTTACGCAGTTTGACCGTTTCTATCCGCGTGTAAAAGCCTACAGGGAATATGCTATTGGTTGCGGACTTCGCATCAATCCTGAGTTCTCCGAAGTAGAGACATTGCTATATAATCCCTGTGCCCCGGGAACCCGTTTTGGCGTGACCTCGTCCGATTTGCCGGCTGTCTTGCCGAAGGGCATTGAGGGATTCCATTGTCATTGCCATTGCGAGTCTTCGTCTTATGAACTGGAGAAGACCTTGAAGATTGTGGAGGAGAAGTTTGCTCCCTGGTTCTCCCAGATAAAGTGGCTGAACCTTGGTGGCGGTCATCTCATGACAAGGGCCGATTACGACGTGAATCATCTGATAGGCCTATTAAGAGGCTTGCATGAGCGCTATCCGCACCTGAGGATAATTCTCGAACCGGGTTCTGCTTTTGCTTGGCAGACGGGTGTGCTGACGGCCAATGTGGTTGATATTGTTGAGCATGCAGGCATTAAGACGGCTATCCTGAATGTGAGTTTCACCTGTCACATGCCGGATTGTCTGGAAATGCCTTATCAACCCGTTATTCGTGGTGCCCGAATGGATGCTGAGGGTCCGTATACCTATCGCATGGGTGGCTGTTCATGCTTGAGCGGTGACTTTATAGGCATGTGGAGTTTTGACAAGCCTCTTTCGGTAGGCGATTTGCTGGTCTTTGAAGATATGATTCACTATACAACGGTCAAGACCAACATGTTCAATGGCATCTCTCATCCTGCATTGGCATTATGGACCTCTGATGGGCATGCCGAGGTGTTACGTCGTTTTACCTTTGAGGATTATTTGCAGAGAATGAATTGAAAAAACGAACCAAATTCTAATTTCTATAGTATGATGAAAAAGAAAATTTTATGCCTCTTCATCTCCTTGCTGGCATTGGTCGCCTGCACGCAGCCTGTTGACCAGTCTGTGCCGGAGATGAAAAAGAATCCTCCATCCTTGATTAGGATGAATCGTGTTGTCCTGCAACGAAGCAAGAATGCCATCAGACGTGGAGATAGCTATGTCATGAAGGCCTATGAGAACCTTATTGGTAAGGCCGATGCTGCTGTCACAGCGATTGAGTCTATGGATATGACTCAGATGGCAGAAGGCGTGCAGACACTTGGTCTGGCTTATTTCTTCTCCGACGAGGAATTGTATGCCTCTGCGGCCGCACGCCTGCTGAAAACCTGGTTTTTGAATGATGATGCCAAGTTGAAGGGAGCCAGACCGACGGTAGACAAAACATTGTGTCTGGCAGAAATGCTGGATGCCGTGATTCTCTTGCAGGATTCTCCATCGTGGACTGATGAAGACCGGGAAAAGCTCATGGCGTGGTTCTCCGATTACAATGAATATATACTTTCCGACAAGGCAAGTGTCGCGTATGGCAATCGTGAAGATGAACGGGGGACAGCATACGACTATCAGTCTTGTATGTACGCTATGTTCACGAACCAATCAGCGATTGCCCGCAAGCGCATTGATGTCATTACCCGTTCACGCATAGACCGGCTTCAGGCTGATGGGGCTATGGCGGGTAGCAACTGGAATGCAGGCACCCAGAATATCCTCTATCTGGTTCAGTTAGCATTTATAGGCGAGCGTCTGGGCTTGAATCTTTGGGAGTACGAATCACCTCGAGGCGTAACGCTCCGGAAGGCTATTGAGTATTTCTTCCCATTGTTGGTTGAGGGCAAAGCAGAAGCAGCCTCTTATTGTCCGAAGGCTTTAGTTACTGTACTCATGCGGACAGCCGACCGATTTGGTGTAAAGGCGTATACGGAGGAAATCTATCGTTTAGTGACTGTAACGGGAGAAAGGTATAATCCGGAAGCCTCGGTCAACGCCTTGATTTATCCGATTCTCAACGGACCGGTAACGACCGATGCCGACCTTTTTGAGGCTCTCAATCTGGACACCAAAGGACTGGAAGCGGTCAAGCGTGACGTGCAGAAGGGAGATTACGAGGCAGCCAAGAGAGACTTTGTGGCATACCTTAAGAAACGTGAGAAACCGGTGTGGTTCTTCAACTGGCGCGACTTCAATGATGTGTCAAATCGGGATTCTACATTCGATTGTACTTATGTAGACCAGATTGCAGCCAATATCCTGCCTTCATGCGGTACGCCGAAGGACTATGGAGGCAGTGAAATCATCGACTGGTCAATCAATGCCTCCGATGTCAAGTATATAGAGTGGACTTGGCAGCTCAGCCGCCACGGCTATTGGGCTTCGTTGGGGCAGGCTTATTGGGCAACGGGTAACGAAAAATATGCGAAAGCCTTTGTCCATCAGATGAAGAGTTGGGTGCGTTTCAATACCTTACACGATTTTGCTGATAACGTGGGTTATTCACGTTGGCGTACCATCGAAACTGGTATCAGAACCCTCAGCGCGTGGCCAAACGCCTTTTTCTATTTCCTGCCGTCTCCTTCATTCGACGATGAGTCTATTATCCTTATGGTGAAGTCTTTCTATGAGCATGCTATCCATCTTCGTGCTTATCCTCAACGAAACAACTGGCTCACGATGGAGATGAACGGACTCTTCCACACCGGTATCCTGTTCCCCGAATTCAAGGAAGCAGATGACTGGTGCCGGTTTGCCTGCCATAAGATGTATGAGGAAGAGAAATCCCAGTTCTATGAGGATGGTGCTCAGGTTGAGTTGGCTCCGTCTTATCATGACGTCAGTGTCAACAGCATGATGGGTATCTATAGAATAGGTAAACTCAACAACTATCCTTTACCGGCCGATTACTCAACGCGTCTGGAAAATGCCTATACTTATTATGTAAAGACATTCCTTCCAGATGGAACTATGCCGGCCCTCAACGATGGGCATTGGCGTGACCTGCGTCCTATCATGGCTCGCGGATTGGAGTATATGCCTCATCGCTCTGATATGAGGTATCTTGTCAGTGGAGGAAAGGAGGGGGTTAAGCCAGATTTCACTTCTGTTTGGATGCCGTGGGCCGGGTGGTATGTCATGCGTTCTGGATGGAATGCCGATGACCTTTATGCCATGTTTGAGGTTGGTCCGTATTCTCCGGCCCACCAGCATGAAGACAAACTCTCGTTCTTCCTCTTTGGCTATGGTAATCTGCTCATAACCGAAGCCGGAAAGTATGACTACGATACCTCCCAGTGGCGCAAGTATGTGCTTAGTGCCCGTGCTCATAACCTTACACGTGTGGACGGAAAAGACCAACATCGTGGCGGATTGAAGGATGAGCGTGTGCGCATGAGCCTTGAACCGATGACAAACCGCTGGATAAGCAACGAGCAGTCAGACTTCGGAGAGGGATGGTACGACGAAGGCTTTGGCGCATCCAATGACTCTACGGTTACGCAGTATCGGGCACTCACTTTTGTCAAGAACAAGTACTGGCTCTTGCTCGATGTGTTTACACCTGCCGATGAATCGGAACACACCTACGATACATGGTTCCACTTCAACACAACGGATGCTCGGGTTATGGCTGCTCCTTATTGCGTGCAGAGTGCTCAACAGGGGGCTGCCAATATTGCAGTCATACCGCTTCGCAGTGAAGGCATACAGCTGAAGACAATCGTCGGACAGGAGACACCGGAAGTGCAGGGATGGGTTTCTGACCTCTGGCCCAACGGGCAGGGTGAGAAATATAAGATTCGCAAGGCTGCTACTACGGAAATCACCCGCAAGGCACAGGGCCGACTCGTCGAGCCTTATCTCCTTTTCCCGATCCGTGCTGACGAGGTTTTGCCGGTGAGCGAAGTCAAGATTATGGGTGAAAACCAATATGATATTCTCTACAAAGACGGCACAAAGGACAGCGTAGTCTTTACGCTGGACGAAGAAAACTGTCTGAAGACCTTTACCGTCATAACGCCTCAGGGGGTTATCGATGTGCTGAAGCAGTAAAAAATAATGCCGGTGGTCCGGCAATAGTTTCATCAGGTATTGAGTTCGGTAGCTGCCGGACTCAATACTTTTTTTGTGCTTTCCTCCAAAAACAGTGAACCGAGTTATGAGTAAAGATATTTTATCAGGCTTATTCCATACCCTCCAAAATGGGCCTAACCCCGCTACAGATGCCAGTAGAGGCAGATGAGGCAGATGCAATCTTTAGCAAATGTTAAAGTAGCTTTCTGCTCGACTTGAAATAACTTTAACATAGACTCAAAGTAATTTTAACTTAGTCTAAAAATAACTCTTAGCAGGGTTAATCCTATGAAGTAGATAAATTGTCAATCCTTTTTACTTTTTTTGCAGGAAATGCTCTGAGCCTTAATCGCATGACCTTCGAATGTCGTTTGAACGGTCTTCGAATGGCATTTGAATACCATTATAATGCTCTTCCGGTCACAGCTTGAACGCATTGATGGTCTCGATATACCGTGGCATGAAATCGCGCATCGTGGGGTATAACTCGGGTTTTGCCTCACGTTCTTCCAAGATTTCGATGATGGGGCGTATCATGAAGAATTTCTTTTTTTGTTCATCGGTTTCAATGAGCAGGTCAAGATACCGTGTCATGATAGCCTCGGCAGTAGCCTCGGGCATCTTGAAGAAATCCCGATAAGCCTCAAGTGTTTCCTCGTCAAACTTGATGGGATGGCTCATGAGGTAGCGCATGGCACAGGCCTCGACAAAGGTCTCGTTGGCCACCAATATCGGACTTCCATAGGCCTCATCGGCATAGAATTTGGCATTGGGGCGGAAGAAATCGGTCATCTTCTCTTGGATGTCTTCCCAAAACTCCTCGTTCAATGGGTTGCAATACGAGTGATTACATTCATGAATGATAATGGGCAGCGTATATTCTTGTCCGTAATACACTTTCCCTTCTTTGTTGCGACTGCAGCATCCCATGACAGCGTTGATATACTCCATTCCGCTTGTCGTCTGTTGGTGGATGGCATAGTTTCCAGGGCCGCAGAGCAGACCAAGGTAGATGTGAAAACTACTGTTCTGGCGTGTCCCGAAGAAAGTGCGATACCAATCGAAATCAATTTGTTCGATGGCTTTCTGCATGGCCTTCTCGCAGGCTGCATATAGCGAGCGATGTTGCGTGAAGAAGTCGTGGAAGTGGGACACGGTGTAGAAGTCTTCCAACAGGCGGATGAATTTCTGTTCGTCTTTAGGCGTGATGCGCTCATAATATCCGTCAAAGTCGGCTTTCAGGTCTTTCTTGTAGGTGATGCGGTTGTCTTTCAACTCGAGCCGCAGGGCCACGTGCATGGGGAAATGCCAGTTGAATCCCGCACCGAACAGCTTCTTCTTGACAAGGGAAATCAGCGGGTGGCTCATGTAGGGAGCAAAATACTTGTCCACGTCTGTAAAATAATCATATACGCCGGCTTCCTCTTCGTCCCATGCGTAGCCGTTCACCTCAGCTAAATGAGCTACAACTGCAACCAACTCGGTCTCTTCAATGTATTGGGCCTTCACTATATTTTGTGCAGAGGCCACATTCGTCCATCCTGCTATCAGCAATAAAACAAACAGAATCTTCTTTTTCATCTTTGTTCAAGTGTTTTTAAATGGTTGTAAAGATAGTGCAAACCGAGGGCAGAATAAAATAAGTTCGCTTTTTTTTTATGCCGAGGTGCCTCTGTCTTAGTCATGCTTGGTCTTGGGGAAAAGCGTGAAAAAGTTGTGGGCGGACATATAAACCCAAATCTATTGACCGATTTAGAATAATAGCGTAAATTTGCCGTTCGAAAACTGCGTGTTGCAGTCTATATAAGGTATTGAAAACGATGAAGAAAATTGAAAATTGGGAAGCAGAAACCGAAGTGATGGTTGAGCGTGCTACCGGCTTTTTCCGACAAGGGTATAATTGTTCACAGTCGGTGGCCATGGCATTTGCCGATTATTATGACATTCCTATGGGCATGATAACCCAGCTTTCGGCTTCGTTCGGTGGAGGCATTGGTCGCATGCGCGAGACCTGTGGCTCGGCGTGTGCTATATTTATGCTTTCTGCGTTAGAAACAGTGACCGAGGAGGCCAGTCAAGAACGTAAGAAGCAGAACTACGAGGCAGTTCAGCGTTTGGCTGCGGACTTCAGGCGCGAGACCGGTTCAATCGTTTGCAAAGAATTGTTGGGACTGAACAAGAAAAGAGCAGACGGAACGATTCCTGAAATAGAAATTGTGGCTACTCCCGAAGCGCGTACGGAGGAATATTACAGAAAACGTCCCTGCATCCGTATGGTTGAGGTGGCTGTACGCATATACATGAGATACTTGAAAGAGTTGCGTGAGAAGGAGGTAGCTGTATGATGATATATGGACTGATAATATCCATTGTTGTAGTCGAATACTTGTTCGGCTTGTGGCTCAAGATGCTGAATGTGCGTGCCTCAAGGAGAGAGATTCCGTCGTCGCTGAGGGGCGTTTATGACGAAGAAAAGTATGCTCGCCAGCAAGCATACTTCAGGGTGAAGAGCCGTTTTGGTTTGATTGAAAGCACAGTATCTACACTTGTTATGCTGGCCATGTTTGCCTGTGGCGGATTTGCCTGGATAGATACCCTGGCCCGTGAGTGGGTGACTCACCCCATAGGCGTGACCCTCGTATTCTTTGCTTTGGTGCAACTGCTCCTGTGGGTACTGGAGCTCCCCATGGCATATTATAACACATTCGTGATTGAAGAACGTTTCGGTTTCAATAAATCCACACGCAAGACTTTTGTGACAGACAGTATCAAGAGTCTCTTGCTGAACTTCGTGTTGATGGGGTTGTTGCTGGCTGCTGTGACATGGATTTATTACCGGATGCCCCAATACTTCTGGCTGCTCGCCTGGGGAGTAATGGCTGTCTTCATGCTATTCCTGCAGGTGTTCTATTCGGACTTGATTGTACCCTTGTTCAACAAGCAGACACCCTTAGCGGAGGGAGCCTTGCGTACCGCCATAGAGCAATTTGCAGCTAAGGCCGGTTTCAAGGTGAAGGACATCTATGTCATGGATGGCTCGAAACGCTCGTCGCATGCAAATGCCTATTTTGCCGGATTTGGTCCGCGCAAGCGCATCGTCTTGTTTGACACGCTGATAGAACAACTGACAACAGAGGAAATTGTCGGAGTGCTGGCTCATGAAATAGGCCACAACAAGCGGCATCATCTCCCGGTGAGTATAGCCTTTTCATTGCTCACTTCTTTGGTGATGCTGTATCTCTTCAGTCTGGTCATCGGCAGTCCTTCTATTGCCGCAGCCGCAGGCTGTGCGCAACCCTCGTTCCATATCAATTTGATCGTATTCTCGATGCTTTATGCGCCGTTGAACGTAGTACTTGACATGTTGCTCAACGTGATGTCTCGTAGGCATGAGTGGCAAGCTGATGAATTTGCCCGCGTGAACGGATTGGGAAAGGAGGTTTCATCGGCCTTGAAGAAAATGTCAGCCCATAGTCTTTCAAATCTCACACCCCATCCTTGGGTGGTCTTCATGACCTATTCGCACCCGACACTTTATCAGCGCGTATTACATTTGGAATCAGAGAAGGAGGAAGTATGATGATAAATTTAAAGGAACTGACAATGGCAGTGTGTAGTGCCGCTCGCGAAACAGGCTCTTTCCTGAGAACTGAGCGCGAAAGCTTTGACGAGGGTCGTATCGAACAAAAACATTCGCACGATTATGTCTCCTATGTAGACAAGTCTGCTGAGGAAAGGTTGGTCGAACAACTGCGGAAGATTCTTCCCGAGGCAGGATTTGTGACAGAAGAAGGCCTTGCCGGCAAGTCATCTGAAACTTATTGGTGGGTGGTAGACCCACTGGACGGTACGACGAACTTTATTCACCGTAATCTGCCTTATGCAGTCTCTGTCGCCTTACGAACGGCTTGTGAGGTGCTACTCGGAGTGATATATGACGCGACGGCCGATGAGTGCTTCTATGCCTGGAAGGATGGTGGAGCATACCTGAACGATAACCCCATCAGTGTAAACAAGTCACACACCATAGACAGTGCGCTGCTCTGTCTGGAGCTTCCCTACAATGTGAATGCCTACAAGACCTTTGCTCTGCAACTGATAAATCATTTTTATGGTCGTGCGGGAGGAATCAGGATGAACGGCTCGGCTGCTGTCGCACTGGCACATGTGGCTGCCGGAAGACTGGACGGATGGATAGAGCATTATATTGGTTTTTGGGACTACATGGCCGGCTTGATTATCATTCGAGAGGCCGGTGGAAAAGTCACCGATTTTAAGGGAAAAGAATTTTGCATAGACGACGTGGACATTGTCGCATCGAATGGAGTTATTCATGACGACTTGGTAGAGCAGACACGTGAGTTTGACAGACTTGCAGAAAAGAAAACTATTGTATAACTTTGCAGAAAAATAATCAAATCATTTTACATTTATAATATGGATAGCAGATTCATTGCAGTTGACTATAAATTATACTCAATTGACGAAGAGGGAACACGTGATTTTGAAGAAGAAACACAGGCAGACAGACCGTTCCGTTTCATTTCGGGCATCGGTATGACACTGGAAGGATTTGAAGGACAGCTTATAGAACTGCAGCCGGGTGCAAACTTTGACTTTACCTTGAAGGCTGAAGACGCTTATGGCGAATATAATGATGAACATGTAGTCGATCTTCCTAAACAGATATTTGAGATTGACGGCAAGTTTGACTCCAAACATATTGTGCCTGACACGATGGTTCCGTTGATGACGGCCGATGGTCAGCGCGTGAACGGCATCGTTGTTGAGATTCGTGATGATGTAGTGGTTGTAGACTTGAATCATCCGTTAGCCGGTTGTGCCCTGAACTTCATGGGAAAGGTTGTTGAGAATCGCTTGGCAACCCCGGAAGAGATATCTCAGGCAGTTAAATTGCTATCGGGCGAATGTGGCTGTGGTGGCTCATGTGGCGGTTCTTGCGGTGGTGGCTGTGAGGGCGGCTGCGGTGATGGTTGCGAAGGCGGCTGTGAAGGTGGTTGCAAGTAACATCATGGATGGGCCTCTTGTCCTTAAGCAAAGAAATATGTTATGAGTAACTCGTTTGGAAATATTTTCCGCATAACGACATTCGGAGAGTCTCATGGAGCGGCTGTGGGTGGTGTCATTGATGGCATGCCGGCTGGCATCGAGATAGACGAAGCGTTCGTGCAGCAGGAACTTGACCGACGGCGACCGGGACAATCGGCGCTGACCACAGCCCGGAAGGAGGGTGATAGGGTAGAGTTTCTGTCGGGAATCTTCGAAGAACGGTCAACGGGTTGTCCGATAGGCTTTATTGTACGTAACGAGAATCAGCATTCGTCTGATTATGACAATATGCGTGATGTCTTCCGTCCTTCTCATGCAGACTATACTTATCAGACAAAGTACGGCTTGCGCGATCATCGCGGTGGTGGACGTTCTTCAGCTCGCGAAACCATATCGCGGGTGGTAGGTGGCGCCCTTGCCAAGTTGGCATTGCGCCAATTGGGTGTCCAGATTGTGGCATACACGGAGCAGGTGGGTGCTATCAGTGTGGGGCATGATTACGACCTTTTTGACTTTGAAGAGATTGAAAGAAACCCGGTGCGTTGTCCTGTGGCAGAGAAGGCTGCTGAAATGGCCAAGAAGATTGCAGCCGTGAGGTCAGAGGGAAATACGATTGGAGGTGTCATTGCTTGCGTTGTGAAGGGTTGTCCCGTTGGATTGGGAGAGCCTGTATTCGGCAAGTTGCATGCTGCATTGGGCGGTGCCATGCTGAGTATCAATGCGGCTAAAGGATTTGAGTATGGTGAAGGCTTCTCCGGCATAGAGATGACAGGTCGTGAACAGAATGACGTGTTTTATAATAATGACGGTGTGATAGCAACCCGCACAAATCATTCGGGCGGTATACAGGGCGGTATCAGCAATGGACAGGACATCTATTTCCGTGTGCTGTTCAAACCGGTAGCGACATTGCTGATGGAGCAACAGACGGTTGACGTCTTTGGAAATGAGACTGTATTGAAGGCCCGTGGACGCCACGACCCGTGCGTCTTACCCCGTGCTGTACCTATTGTGGAGGCCATGGCGGCTATGACATTGCTCGACTATTATTTGCTTTCTAAAACAAATCATCTATAACACATAACCAATAATTATAGAAACACTTATGATGAAATGGGTATATAAGGATGTGGCACTTTGCATGCCACTGTTGGCCGGAATATTGCCTCTACAGGCTAAAACGGTGAAGAGCAACAAACAGGTAAATGAACGCCAGCAACCTAACGTGATACTTATTCTTGCCGATGACCTTGGTTACGGAGACTTGCAGTGCTATGGTGCACAGAATGTCGAGACACCATGTGTGAACGGATTGGCAGACAGTGGTATTCGCTTTTCAAATGCGCACGCTGTTGCTTCAACCAGTACACCGTCCAGATATTCTTTGTTAACGGGCGAGTATTCATGGCGTCGTCCTGATACTGATATTGCCGCCGGCAATGCACAGATGATTATCCGTCCTGAGCAATATACCATGGCTGATATGTTCCGCAGTGCAGGCTATAAGACCGGTGCAGTCGGAAAATGGCATCTGGGATTGGGTGACAAGACCGGAGAACAGGATTGGAATGCTCCTCTGCCATGTGGATTGGGAGACCTCGGGTTTGACTATCACTATATAATGGCTGCGACGGGAGACCGTGTACCTTGTGTGTTCATTGAGAATGGATTTGTGGCTAACTATGACCCGACGGCTCCGATATATGTGAGCTATAAGGAGAACTTCCCGGGTGAGCCGACGGGTAAGGATAATCCCGAACTGTTGACGAAACTGGTCTATGACTACGGCCATGATAAGTCAATCGTGAATGGAATCAGTCGCATTGGTTACATGAAGGGTGGTGGTAAAGCGTTGTGGAAGGACGAGAATATAGCCGACTCTATTGCCGCACATGCTATTCAATTTATCGAGGAGAATCAGAACCAACCGTTCTTCCTCTATATGTGTACCAACGATATCCATGTGCCGCGTTATCCACATGACCGTTTCCGCGGAAAGAATATCATGGGGCTTCGCGGTGATGCGATTGCTCAGTTTGACTGGACAGTGGGACAGGTTCGGGCCGCTTTGGAACGTCTGGGAATCAGCGAAAACACTTTGATAATCTTGACCAGTGACAATGGACCGATTGTGAACGATGGCTATAAGGACGAAGCTGTAGAGAAGTTGAACGGACATAGGCCGGCCGGCCCGCTGCGTGGCACCAAATACAGTGCATACGAAGGTGGTACTACAGTACCGATGATCGTGAGCTGGCCTAAGCAAATCAAGGGCGGTCAGCAGTCTGACGCTTTGATTTCACATATCGACTACATCTCTTCGCTGGCATCTTTGGTTAAGGCTCCGCGCATGCCAAGGGGGAGTGCGATGGACAGCCAGAATCACATAGAGAACATACTTGGCAGTAAGGAGAATGCTCGTGAGTGGGTCATTGAACAGTCACTCTATCATGTTCTCTCAGTGCGTACCAAGGATTGGAAGTACATCGAACCTAATGATGGCATGTCTATCATGACTTATGAGAAGGTGGAAAGTGGAAATTCTCCGCTTCCTCAGTTATACGAGACAAAGAAGGTAAATGAACAGGAGAATGTGGCTAAGCAGAATCCTGATGTTGTGTTCGAGATGCAGAACATTCTTCGTCGCGAACGTGCTAAGAAATAATAATGATTATGGCTCAGAGACCAAGTATACCTAAGGGGACGCGAGACTTCTCTCCGGAAGAGATGGCCAAGCGTAATTATATTTTCAATACTATTCGTGACGTCTATCACTTGTATGGCTTCCAGCAGATTGAAACACCTTCTATGGAGATGCTTTCAACCTTGATGGGCAAGTATGGTGACGAGGGCGACAAATTGTTGTTCAAGATTCAGAACTCGGGTGATTACTTCTCCGGTTTGACAGACGAGGAACTGCTTAGCAGGAATGCAGCCAAGTTGGCAAGTAAGTTTTGCGAGAAGGGGTTGCGCTATGATTTGACAGTTCCTTTCGCCCGTTATGTTGTCATGCACAGGGATGAAATATCTTTCCCCTTCAAGCGCTATCAGATTCAGCCGGTATGGCGTGCTGACAGACCTCAGAAAGGTCGTTACAGAGAGTTTTATCAGTGTGATGCGGATGTCGTAGGCAGTGATTCTCTGTTGAACGAGGTCGAGCTGATGCAAATTGTGGATACTGTGTTTACCCGTTTCGGTATCAGGGTATGTATCAAAATCAATAACAGGAAGATTCTGACCGGTATCGCAGAAATCATTGGTGAGGCTGATAAAATCGTTGACATAACGGTGGCCATTGACAAGTTGGACAAGATTGGTCTTGATAATGTAAATGCCGAACTGCGTGCCAAGGGCATTAGCGATGAGGCTATTGAGAAGTTGCAGCCAATCATTCTTCTGAGTGGAACGAATGACGAGAAGCTGCAGACGCTGAAGACGGTGTTGGCCGAAAGCGAAACGGGTATGAAGGGTGTTGAAGAGACGGACTTCATACTCAGTACGTTGAAGAGTCTGCAAATTAAGAATGAACTGGAGTTGGATCTCACTTTGGCTCGTGGCTTGAATTACTATACAGGTGCAATCTTTGAGGTAAAGGCCTTGGACGTTCAGATTGGCAGTATTACGGGAGGCGGTCGATACGACAACTTAACCGGTGTCTTTGGATTACCCGGTGTCAGTGGTGTTGGCATCTCGTTTGGTGCAGATAGAATCTTTGATGTCTTGAATCAGCTGAATCTCTATCCGAAGGATGCTGTGAACGGAACGACATTGTTGTTCATAAACTTCGGACAGGCAGAAACCACATTCTCCCTGCAGTTGCTTGCCAAGGTACGTGCCGCCGGCATACGTGCAGAGGTGTTCCCCGATGCAGCTAAGATGAAGAAGCAGATGTCGTATGCCAATGCCAAGAAGATTCCTTTTGTGGCACTTGTCGGTGAGACAGAAATGCAGGAAGGCAAACTTACGTTGAAGAATATGGAGACAGGCGATCAGTCTCTGCTTTCGGTAGAGGAAGCAATCGGAGTGATAAAAGGCTGAATAGCCTGATGTCGTTATATAAAGGAAGACTTCTTCTCTTTTTCATGAACGGGTTTCGATACTGGTGTCATGAGAAAGGGAAGAAGTCTTTTTTTTGAGGTGTCGTGCGATAACTGAGAGTCCCGACCCAATACCTACGTGAGCATGAACTTCGAACGGCGTTATAACGGCGATCGAATGGCAATTGAATGCCTTTCGAAAAGGCCCAAATAGTTCATGCGGGTTACTCGTAGAGCAAGTGATGCTTATTCATAGAAGAATGATAGAACAGTCATAGCAGTATGCTTGTAGGTGTTACATAGGCGTTTGCTTTGTCTTACTATGGCTTTCGATTACTCTTTTCTTGGCTTTCTTTTATCATCCGACCATGGTTGTAAGTTCGTTCGACGGCCGTCGAACGATAGATAAAAGCCGTAGTGGGGGGAAAGTTATGATTAAGCCGAATTATGTATTCGGCAAGAAGATCTGATAAAGGTGTTTGGAGGACAGCCGGATGTTGGTTTAAGAGTAAACTGTTGTTTCTGCCAGAATCCTGTGGAGCAGTTCCCACTTGCCGCAGAGTGCCTGCATGGAAGGGAAGAGGATGTCTGCTCCTGCATCTAACAGCACTTGTCCGTCGATAGGTCCGGTATTTACGGCAACTGTAAATATATGGGCGGCATGTCCGGCCTCTACGCCAAGCGGTGCATTCTCAATCACGATGGCTTCATTGGCCTTAGCTGATGCTTTCGACAGACCGATGAGGTAGGGTTCCGGGTCCGGTTTTCCACGTTTTACATCGAGTGCGGTCACCATGCGTTCTTTTGCGAAAGAGTTTGGAAAATAGTGTGCCAGGGTGTCAATGAGTTTCAGTTGGCCGGAACCGGTGACCAGTACCGGAGGAATGGACATGCGTTGCAGTTTGCGCAGCAATTCTTGCGAGCCTTCCATGGGCAGAGTTTCTCCATGTTCGTGAAACATAGCTGCCTTCTCTTCGTAGATTTGCTTAATGAGTGCTTCGGGGGCATCAGTCCCGTATTGACGCTGATAGACGGTGTTGATGGTTGAGGCTCCGGTTCGCCCTTCGTTGAGATAGGCCTCAATTCGTGAAAGGTGCAGACCGTGTGCTTCCATGGTTCGATGCCAGGCCTCGGCATGGTAGGGCATTGAGTTGAAGAGTACGCCGTCCATGTCAAACAAAACGGTCTTGAGGCGTATGCTTGTCAGAGAGTGTCGATTCAGGTATCGTTTGACGGCATTGCGAATGGTTGATTCTTGCATGTGGTAAATTACCCCCAAATTCTGTTGACCGATTTGGGCTAAAAACTCGTTGGCCGGTCCGAGTTTGGTGGAACGTGGCCAACGAGTGTTGAACTAAAACTTACTTTTGTATGATGAATGTCTGCTGGATTACAAACGAGCTTGAATAGCCTTTGATTCAGCTTCGTATCCGGGTTTGTTCAGCAGAGCGAACATGTTCTTCTTGTAGGCTTCTACACCCGGCTGATTGAACGGATTCACACCCAGGATGTAACCGCTGATGCCGCAGGCAATCTCGAAGAAGTAAAGCAATTCACCGATGCTTTCCTCGTTGAGTGCCGGGATGACGATGCGGATGTTGGGGACACCACCGTCTACATGTGCCAGCTGTGTGCCGAGTTCGGCCATCTTGTTCACCTCATCCACACGCTTTCCGGCCAAGAAGTTCAGTCCGTCAAGGTTCTCTGCGTCAGACGGAACATGGAGTTCGTTGTTTGGAGTAGCCACGGAGATAACGGTTTCGAAGATGGTTCGTTCACCTTCCTGAATCCATTGTCCCATAGAGTGAAGGTCGGTTGAGAAGTCTACGGCAGCCGGGAAGATACCCTTGTTTTCTTTGCCTTCTGACTCTCCATAGAGCTGCTTCCACCATTCCATTACGTAGTGCAATTTCGGGTTGAAGTTTACTAAAATCTCGATTTTCTTTCCTTGCTGATAGAGTTCGTTGCGTGTAGCGGCATAGATGGCTGCCGAATTCTCAGCGAAAGGAGTGTCGAGTCCGCAGACTTTCTCCATGGCAGCAGCACCGCCTACAAGTTTTTCGATGTCGTAGCCGGCAACAGCGATAGGGAGAAGACCTACCGGAGTGAGTACGCTGAAACGTCCACCTACGTTGTCAGGAATAACGAAGCTCTTGTAGCCTTCCTTGTCAGCCGTAGTGCGGGCTGCGCCTTTCTTAGCGTCTGTAATGGCCACAATGACTTTGCGTGCGGTTTCCTTTCCACGCTGGTCTTCGCATTGCTTCTTCAGGAGTCTGAATGCCAAGGCTGTTTCGGTTGTTGTGCCTGACTTGGAAATGTTGATGACGCCGAATTTCTTTCCTTTGAGGAACTCTGTCAGTTCGTATAAGTAGTCTTCACCGATGTTGTGGCCGGCGAATATGATTGTTGGATTCTCTTTCTTTTCTTGAAGCCATGTAAAGCTGTTAGAAAGTGCTTCGATGACAGCGCGTGCACCCAGGTAGCTTCCTCCGATACCAGCCACAATCACTACTTCGCAGTTTTCGCGGAGTACCTGTGCGGTAGCTTTGATTTCAGCCAGGTCTGCAGCAGAGATGGATGACGGAAGATGTAGCCAACCGAGGAAGTCATTTCCGGGGCGTGTTCCGTTTTCTAATGCTTCACGAGCAGCTTTTGCAGCAGCCTCGTATGACTCAACACTTTCTTTTGAAATAAAACCAAAGGTCTTTTCAATGTTTAGACTAATCATAGTATATGTGTTTAATAAAGTTTTTTTTTTGAATGATGTTATGGGAATGTGATGTTATCTCAGTGAGTCTGTGAGCAGTTTGATTTCAATGGTTGGAGAAATGCGTTCGTACAGAATGTTATACACGGCATCGAGAATCGGCATGTTTACGTGCAGTTTTCGGTTGATTTCCTTCATACATTTTGTACCATAATATCCTTCAGCTATCATTTCCATCTCGATTTGTGCTGTTTTGACAGAGTATCCTTTGCCAATCATTGTTCCGAATGTGCGGTTTCGGCTGAAGTTGCTGTAACCTGTTACCAGCAGGTCGCCCAGATAGACGGATTCGCTGACGTGTCTGTCCTTAGCGTAGGCTACCTGGAGGAATCGCTTCATCTCTCGAAGGGCGTTTGACATGAGCACAGCCTGAAAGTTGTCTCCGTATTTCAGTCCGCTGCAGATGCCGGCCGCAATGGCGTATACATTCTTCAGGACTGAGCTGAACTCTATGCCTTCTACGTCTGTGCTGACCGATGTCTTGATGTATGGGGAGGTCAGGTGTTGGGCCACGATCTCTGCCTTGGCAATGTCAGAACATCCTATGGTGAGGTAGGAGAGGCGTTCCATGGCCACTTCCTCGGCGTGACAAGGACCAGCCAGAACGGCAATGTTGTCTTTGGGTACTCCGTATTCTTTGGTGAAGTATTCCGAGACAATCATGTTTTCATCTGGCACAATGCCCTTGATGGCTGTGATGATGAACTTGTCTTTGATTTTGGTGTGCAGTTTCTTCAGGTGCTGCTTCAGATAAGGGGAGGGAGTGACAAAAACCAATGTGTCACTGGCTTTCACTATGTCATTGATACCTGAGTTAAAGTTGATTCTTTGTGTATCGAACCTTACGGAGGTCAGGTAGGCGGGGTTGTGACCGAGACGTTTGAAGTCTTCTATGCGGTCATCACGACGTATGTACCAATTGATGGTGTCAGACTGGTTAAGCATCATCTTGGCAATGGCGGTTGCCCAACTGCCACCTCCCATGATAGCCACTTTCCCGAGTTGTTTCATTGGAATTTATCGGTTGATTATTCTTGTTCTGATTCAGCGTTCTCTTCTTCTTCCTTGACGGCTTTCTTTTCCGGCTTCATTTGGGGGAAGAGGAGTACCTCCTGAATAGTTGTCTGTCCGGTCATGAACATGACGAGGCGGTCAATGCCAATGCCAATACCCGATGTAGGCGGCATTCCGTATTGGAGCGCACGCAGGAAGTCCTGGTCGATAATCATGGCTTCATCATCACCTTTGTCTGCCAGAATCATCTGTTCCTTGAAACGCTCTTCCTGGTCAATCGGGTCGTTCAATTCCGAGTATGCGTTAGCCAACTCTTTTCCGTTGACCATCAGTTCAAAGCGTTCGGTAAGTCCCGGTTTGCTTCTGTGCATCTTGGTGAGTGGTGACATTTCGACCGGATAGTCGGTAATGAAGGTCGGCTGGATGAATGTGCCTTCGCAGGTCTCTCCGAATATTTCGTCAATCAGTTTGCCTTTGCCCATGGTGTTGTCCACTTCTACACCGCATTTCTTGGCTACTTCACGCATTTCTTCCTCGCTCATGCCTTCCAGGTCGTAGCCGGTCTTTTCCTTGATAGCCTCCAGGATGGGCAGGCGGCGGTATGGTGCCTTGAAACTGATTGTCTTGCCGTCAATGACGCTCTCCGTACAGCCGTTAACTTCGATACAGATTTTCTCGAGCAGCTTCTCGGTGAATGACATCATCCAGTTGTAGTCTTTATATTGAACATATAGTTCCATACAAGTGAATTCTGGATTATGTGTGCGGTCCATGCCTTCGTTGCGGAAGTTTTTGCCGATTTCGTAAACACCTTCAAAACCACCTACAATGAGTCTTTTGAGGTAGAGTTCTGTGGCGATGCGCATATACATGTCGGTGTCCAGGGCGTTGAAGTGCGTGATGAACGGTCTTGCGCTTGCGCCGCCCGGGATATATTGCAGCATAGGTGTTTCTACTTCTGTGTAGCCGGCATCGTCAAGTACGCTGCGGAGTGTCTTTACGATTTTGGCTCTTTTGAGGAATGTTTCTTTAATGCCATCGTTCACAACCAGGTCTACGTAGCGTTGGCGGTAACGCAGTTCCGGGTCTTCAAAAGAGTCATAGGCCACACCGTCCTTGTATTTGACGATGGGGAGCGGCTTGAGGCTTTTGGCCAGGACCGTCAGTTTCTGTGCATGGATAGAGATTTCTCCGGTTTGTGTGCGGAAGACAAATCCTTCAATGCCGATAAAGTCACCAAGGTCAAGCAATTTCTTGAAGACGCGGTTGTAGAGGTCTTTATTCTCGTCCGGACAGATATCGTCACGTGTGACATATACCTGTATGCGCCCTTTTGAGTCTTGAAGTTCCATGAACGAAGCTTTACCCATGATACGTCGACTCATCATACGTCCGGCAACTGACACGTTTCGCGGTTCTTCGCCGTCTTGAAAGGCTTCTTTTATTTCTGTTGAAAAAGCGTTGGTTACATACTCTGCTGCAGGATACGGGTCAATGCCCATGTTTCTGAGTTCTTGCAAACTGTTTCGACGAATAATTTCCTGTTCGTTTAATTCTGGAACACTCATAGATATTAATCTGTTCAATTAGTTAGTTGGGTGCAAATTTACTATAAATCTATGGAAAAACCTCCAAAAATTGGAAGATTAACGCAATGTAATCTGTGAATTAAGTAGTTATGAGAAAATCGTGGAAGTTGGATAGAGGGCTGAATAGCGTTTCAAAGCGGATTGGAGAAAGAGAACGGTTTCCTAATCGTTACCCGTCAGAAATGCAGATTTAACAGTCACCATTCCGTTTGCGCCGCTCTGCGTAGGTTTGCTTGTCAAGGTTTAACTCGTTGATTTATAGTTTTGCAACCAAAAAAGAACGAGTATGACAAGGAGCACATTTCGCGTGCTGTTCTATGCGAACGGCAGCAAGGAGAAGAATGGAATTGTC
>JAQXZK010000201.1 GCA_029227175.1 Bacteroidales bacterium
CTGACAAACCCCGCGAAAAGCCTGCACCCCCCACTTTGTCAACCCGGCAAACCCCAAAATACCCTTTTTGACACACTTTGTCACCCTGACAAAGCCTCCGAGACAGTCGCCCGGGCACTTTGCCACACTGACAAAGCCAACAAAACAACGGATAAGGCACTTTGCCACACTGACAAAGCCAACAAAACAACGGATAAGGCACTTTGCCACACTGACAAAGTCAACGAAACAGTGGCTCGGACACTTTGCCACACTGACAAAACCACCGAAAAGCTGCACCCCTCACTTTGCCACACCGACAAAGCCAACGAAAGGCTGCACCCCTCACTTTGCCACACCGACAAATCCAACGAAAGGCTGCACCCCTCATTTTGCCACACCGACAAAGCCAACGAAAGGCTGCACCCCTCACTTTGCCAAGTCGGCAAACATCACGAAGTGAATATATCGCTGCCCGTGAAAACGTCGATAACCAAATAAAAATGAGGGCTGACACCTGATGAGAAGTGTCAGCCCTTTGGGTTTATCCTTGTCTTTGCAGACGTACCATTATAACCATGAAAAGGAAGTCCATTACCGGACAACCATCATCGTTAGTCAAACAAACTCTTGAATTTCTTAAATATCTTTTCCTTGACAGAAGAGTTCGGACGGAAGTTTTCTGACTCCTGCAAAGATTCTATCGCCTTGCGCTCGTCCTTGCTCAAGGTCTCGGGGATGTAAACGCTGACATTCACCAGCAAGTCACCGGTACCATATCCGTTCACACTGGGCAACCCCTTTCCACGCAGGCGAAGCACCTTGCCAGGCTGTGTGCCCGGTTCAATCTTTACCTTCACCTTGCTGTCGATGGTCGGAATCTCTACCGCACCACCAAGAACTGCCTGTGGAATGCTGAGCAGGAGGTTGTATATCAAGTCGTTCTCGTCACGTATGAGATCCTTGTCCTGTTCTTCCTCAACCTGAATAAGCAAGTCACCGGCAATACCGTTACGCTTGCCCGCATTGCCTTTCCCGCTCATAGAGAGTTGCATGCCATCAGCCACACCGGCCGGGATCTTCACCGTCACCACTTCTTCACCGTACACGATACCATCACCGCCACAGGTACGACACTTGTTCTTGATGATGGTTCCCTCACCGCCACAGTTGGAACAGGTGGTGCGTGACTGCATCACGCCAAACATAGTCTGTTGGTTGCGCACCACACTACCCGTTCCATGACAAACGGGACACTGTTCGGTCTCTCCACCATTGGCACCTGAACCGTGACAATCGGGGCAAGGTACGTATTTCTTCAACTTGAACTTCTTCTCAACTCCGGTTGAGACCTCCTTCAAATTCATCTTCACCTTGACGCGAAGGTCTGAACCACGATAGCGAGGACGGCCACCGCCGCTACGGCCACTGCTGAAGCCGCTAAAACCTCCACCGCCAAAAATATCGCCAAACATAGAGAAGATGTCGTTCATGTCAAAGCCACCACTGAAGCCACCTCCACCACCGGCAGCACCGCCCAGACCGGCATGGCCAAACTGGTCGTAGCGCGAACGCTTGTCAGGGTCGCTCAAGACGCTATAAGCCTCTGCCGCCTCCTTGAACTTCTCTTCCGCCTCCTTGTCACCCGGATTCTTGTCTGGGTGATACTGGATAGCCTTCTTGCGATAGGCCTTCTTTATCTCGTCAGCCGTTGCAGTCTTTTCGACTCCAAGGACCTCGTAATAATCTCTTTTTTCCATACTGAATGTGCTTTATTTATTGTCCGACAACTACCTGAGCATGACGGATGACCTTTTCGTTCAAGACATAACCCTTCAACGTGCAATCCATAATCTTGCCCTTCAGCTCTTCTGTCGGAGCAGGAACGATGGCAATTGCATCGTGGTAGTCGGTATCCAGAGCCAAGCCTTCCGTTTCAATGGCCTTGACGCCATTCTGCTCCAGGACCTTGATGAACTTGTTGTATATCAGCTCGACTCCCTCGCGAGCCTCATCGGAAGGGATGTTCTTCAGAGCGCGTTCCAAATCGTCCAGAATAGGCAGTATACTGGTGACACATTTCTCGCTGCCATTGAGAATCAGCTCGGCCTTTTCTTTCAACGTACGCTTGCGGTAATTGTCAAACTCGGCCGAGAGACGCAGATACTTGTCTCTTAAGTCGGCAATCTCCTGTTGGGCCTTGGACAGTTCGTCTGCTTCCTCCTGTGATTCACAATCAGCCTGCTTGTCATCGGCCGGCTGCCCTTCTTCAGCCTGTGCTTCTGTTTCGGTCTTCTCGGTAGCCTGCTGCTGAGCAGCCGTCGCTTCCTCATCTGCCTTCAGAATCTCTTCCTGTATTTTTTCCTGTTCCTTTGTGTTCATGTCTGTTCAATTATTTCTGTTTTTATTTTCTTATCAAACAAAAACTTTGCCAAAGAAGAGAAATAACTCATTTTCGCCCCCTGCGCTGACATTTTATGACACAATGACCGATTCGGGAGTGTACCTCACAACCTACTTTCGATAAAAACAACTATCCTTAGATAAGATAGACCTCACCTCGGCATAAAAAATAAGCAAGCTTATTTTATTCTGCACTCAAATTGCACTACTTTAGATAAGATAGGCGGCACCTCAGCATAAAAAATAAGCAAGCTTATTTTATTCTGCACTCAAATTGCACTACTTTAGATAAGATAGGCGGCACCTCGGCATAAAAAATAAGCAAGCTTATTTTATTCTGCACTCGGTTTGCACTATCTTTGCAGCCGTTTTTAGAAAAGATTCAAGCATGATAACAGTATCCAACGTTGCAGTCCAATTTGGCAAGCGTGTCTTGTTTAAGGACGTAGATTTAAAATTCACAAACGGTAATTGCTACGGCATCATCGGTGCCAACGGAGCAGGTAAGTCAACTTTTCTTCGCACCATCTCGGGCGAGCTGGAACCGTCCAAAGGAACAATCACATTAGGACCGGGCGAACGTCTCTCCGTGCTCAGTCAGGACCACTTCAAGTTTGACGCCTTCACTGTGCTCGACACAGTACTGATGGGACACACCGTTTTGTGGGATATCATGAAGCAACGCGAGGCTCTCTATGCCAAAACAGACTTTACTGACGAAGACGGACTGAAGGTATCAGAACTGGAAGAGAAGTTTGCCGAACTTGATGGATGGAACGCCGAAAGCGATGCCGCAACCCTGTTGAGCGGACTCGGCATCAAAGAAAGCAAACACTACCAGCTCATGAGCGAACTGAACAACAAGGAGAAGGTGCGTGTCATGCTGGCACAAGCCCTCTTCGGGAACCCCGACAACCTCCTCCTCGACGAGCCTACCAACGACCTCGACATGGATACCGTCACCTGGCTGGAAGAATATCTCTCGAACTTCGAGCATACGGTGCTCGTGGTCAGCCACGACCGCCACTTCCTGGACTCGGTCTGCACACATACCGTTGACATAGACTATGGGAAAATCAACCTCTTTGCCGGAAACTACAGCTTCTGGTACGAATCAAGCCAGTTGGCACTCCGCCAGCAGCAAAACCAGAAGGCCAAGGCCGAGGAAAAGAAAAAAGAACTCGAGGAATTCATCCGACGCTTCAGTGCCAACGTAGCCAAGAGCAAACAGACGACCTCACGCAAGAAGATGCTTGAAAAACTCAACATTGAAGACATCCAGCCTTCGTCACGCAAATATCCGGGCATCATCTTCACCTCCGAACGCGAACCGGGCAATCAGATTCTGGAAGTCAAAGGACTCAGCAAGAAGCTTGACGATGGAACCGTACTGTTCAGAGACGTAAACTTTAACGTGGAAAAAGGAGACAAGATTGTATTCCTCAGTCACGACCCGCGTGCCATGACCGCCCTCTTCGAAATCATCAACGGAAACATGAAGCCCGACGAAGGCTCGTTCAACTGGGGCGTCACCATCACAACCGCATATCTTCCTCTGGACAACACGAAGTTCTTCAACACCGACCTTAACCTGGTCGAATGGCTCAGCCAGTTCGGAGAAGGCAACGAAGTCTACATGAAAGGATTCTTAGGCCGCATGCTCTTCACTGGAGAAGAAGTCCTCAAAAAGGCAAGCGTGCTCAGCGGTGGCGAAAAAATGCGCTGCATGATTGCACGCATGCAGCTGAGAAACGCCAACTGCCTCATTCTCGATACCCCGACCAACCACCTCGACCTCGAGTCTATCCAGGCTTTCAACAACAACCTGAAAATATTCAAGGGCAATATTCTCTTCTCCTCTCACGACCACGAGTTCATCGAAACGGTAGCCAATCGCATCATCGAACTCACGCCCAACGGCATCATAGACAAGATGATGGAATACGACGAATACATCACGTCCGACCACATTAAGGAGATGCGCAACCGCCTTTACAACAAATGATTCAAGAAAGCAATAGCGACTGCTACCATGACGTTCATAGTAACAGTCGCTATTGTCGTTTAACTGTGTAGTTTGTCGATTTGGCTTAAATAATGCCAATATCAGCAAGTCGTACCCACCCCACTTTGCCGTCTTCAATCACGATTTCACGCCACTCGCGCATGGAGTCGTCCTTGATAGAGACCTTGTGTCCCTCATGAAGGATGAATAGTCCGGTACCGGACTCGCTCGGAGTGCTACGCACCGTCACACTTGGAACAAGGATAATAGCCTTATCATGACGCTGCATAATTTCCTTCTGCTGGTACGCAAAAAGATTGGACAACAGACACAGGCAAACGGAAACCACCGCAACATAGAAACCGACCTTACGCAACTGAATTGCAGAAACAAAGAAATAGAGCCCCATACCGATGAGGAAAATGAGGAAGGTCAGTATTCCGACCGTAGCCCATCCGTCAACACTCATCACAGCCCGCAAGCTGAGATACCAGTTGACAAAGAACAATTCAGGTTGCGGCACGACCTTATCCACCGTCTTGGCACGTGCAATCTCAAGGTTTGCACGGATGTCACCATTACCGGGACTCATCAGCAATGCACGCTCGTAGTTCAGAATAGCACGTGCTATGTCGTCAACCTTGAAATAACTGTTTCCCAGATTGTAATAAACCTCAGCATTCACCCCACCTTGCAGGAGCGACTCATACTGCCGGATAGCTGTATGGTAATCACCAGCCACATAAGCACTATCTGCAGCCTGCTTGGAAGCACCTTCCACAGCATCCTCAAGCAGAGCAACTGCATCTCCCTCACCGGTAGAGACAAGCAAGGAGTCGGTAGACAAAACCTGCTCGGCCGACTGAGCAAAAGCCATCATGGGAAGCAGGGCAAAAAGATAGAGATATATTCGATTCATGGACATAAGACTCAACGTTTAATAATATTTTCCATTTTACTAATCAACATTACAGCATCGGCATAGATTTTATCCATAGCAGATTTTTCACTACCGGAAGGAGCAAAACGAGCAAACTCGCACGCATCCAACGTCTGGAGGAAATCCTGACATATTTCAGCTGGCACATTACACTCCGTCAGCTTGGCCTGAACATTATCCTTGGTCAACTGTGACACCGGGATGCTTAGCTTATCACTGGTGTAGCCCCACAATGCCTTCAGCACCTCGTCATAGAAACGAGCCTTCTCGCCACTATGAAGAATCTTCTCGGCCTGTTTCAAACGACGCACCGCTACTTTATTAGCCTTCTTACCGCGTTGCATCATGACATTGCTACTTTCGGCAATGCGCTTACGATTATATATCACGGCTGCCACAAATAACAGTAAGGGTAAGATATACCAAAGCGCATAGGCCAAAGAACCGAAGAGGTGTTCTCCACGCGGCTGAAGAGCCACCTTGTTCTGCTTGATAAAGCGAATGTCCTCATTCAACACGCGCAAGTCCTCCTTGTTGGAGAAGTTGGCAATAGCCTGACTAGCATTTCCCTCCCCCTTAGCCACATTGACCACAAAAGGCTCGGAAGATAATGTCTTGTATTGGCCCGACTTAATGTCAAAGTAACTCATCGTCACAGCTGGGATCTTATAACTTCCGGCGCTGCGGGGAATGGCCAGGAACTCTATGACCTTATTACCTGTCTGACCCACATTGGTAAGTCGTGCATTATTTTCTTCCTTGGGGTCATAGACCTCAAACTCTTCCGGGAACTTCACCTCGGGAACAGAGACAAGTTTCAAGTTACCGGTACCAGAAATAACAAGGCGCAACGTCACAGCATCGTTTGTCTTCACATCGGTGCTGCTGATGGATGAACTGAGGCTAAATTCACCCACTCCACCACAAAAGTCAGCTGGTTTTCCGGGAAGAGGCTTCACTTCTATCGTCTGCTGGGGCGTTGTAATCGTCTTTTTTACCTCAACATAACTACTCCCGCCATTAAAAAACGCCTCAAAAGGGTCACTTATCTCAACGGCCTTGGCTATAGATGCATCAAAATGAGCAGGTTCGATGGTCAGCTTTCCTGCCTGTTGTGGGTAAAGAATGAACTGTCTGTAAATTGTAGAACGATAATTACGGCCCTTATAATGCTCCAATCCCCAGCGACGCTCACTGGGCAACTCTACCTCTTGAGAATGGAAGCCCTTAAAGTCTGGCAGGCGCACATTATCAAATGAACGAAGGTCGACCAACGTATAAATCTTGTAAGTCAACAACAGAGCCTCCTGTTCGTACACCGTTGTTTTATTGACGGAACCCGTAATTATCAGGTCACTCGCACTAACGGATGAACCGGAAGAGGAACGACCGGTCGTACGGTTCCCCTGTTGAGATGCACCTTCCTTGTCTGCAGGCAACACCTTGATTTGAACGGCATTACTGGCCATCTGATTACCGTCAGCAATGATAGTCGTGCTTGGAATGGTGAAATCACCCTCTGACAAAGCCTCCAGAATGAAGGTGAACGTAATGGTATGTGAAGACGTCTGTTTTCCATTAACAATCTGAATGCTACTCTGCGTCGAGCGACTTGGGCCCATAAGAACATCAAATCCTTTGATATTTGGAGAACGAAAATCCTTCACATCCTGCGTGGTTACAACGTAAGACAGACGGAATTGTTGCCCTACTTCAACTACATCAGGAGCAGAAGCCGTAAAACTGACATTCTCTGCCCACGAACAAACCACGTTGAAGAGAAGGAATAAAACGAACAATTTTTTCCTCATACTGATATCTTTCCTGTTAGTTGTCTTTTAAACCTATTATGTTGCTTCCTTACCAATCTTTTTCTAAACGACCACCCTGAACAGCCTGCTGTTGCTTTACCTTGTCCTGAACATTACGTTCGTCCTGCATGACCGACTTCAACATCTGCTCTGCATTTTCCTTAGACATATTGTTGTCCTGTTGCTGGCTATCTTTGGGTTGATTCTGTTGTTGTTGCTGCTGGTCTTGTTGCTGTTGTTGTTTGTCATCCTGCTGCTGTTGTTGCTGTTCCTGCTGCTGTTCCTGCTGATCTTGACTCTGACTTTGCTGGTCCTTCAACAACTTCTGACACAAAGCCAGATTATAGCGCGTTTCATCATCCTTGGGATTATTGCGCAAAGACTGCTTGTAGGCTTCTATTGCCTGACGATAGTCTTTCTGAGACTCGAAAACAACTCCCATGTTATGAAATACCTGAGCCAACTTAGATTTGTCTTTCTCCATCTTCGCCACAGCAGCATACTGCTCCATCGCGTCTTTCGCCTTTCCCTGCATCAGCAAGGTATTGGCAAGATTATACATGGAGACGGTAGACTTGGGATTAACGTCAATCGCTTTGCGATAGGATGTCTCTGCCTGCACGAAAACACTATCATGAAATTGACGGTTCCCCTGACGTATATACTTGCGCTCTGCCTTCTGAGCCTCAGCTGGAATTGAAGCAAGTAGCACGATAACCGTCACTGCAAGATATAAAATTCTGCTCATCATATACATTTTTATTTAGAAAACAAGGTGATATGACGGAAAAGTGGATTCTTCTTCATCAAAATCAGAGTTTCAATAACCGCCAAGATTAAAATTACCAATGCAATGACCTGAAACTGCTCGTTGAACTCGGTATAGACCTGCGTTTCGACATCAGCCTTTGCCAGTTTGTTGATTTCCTTTGCAATAGCTTTTTGGGCGTTATTTGTATTATCAACACGAACATAAATGCCATTGCCAACCTTGGCAATCTCCTGGCACATCTGCTCGTTCAATTTAGTCACAATCACATTTCCTTCACGGTCACGGCGATAATCATTGGTGCCGGCCTCAGGAATGGGTGCACCCTCAGGTAAACCAACACCCAAGACATTTATCTGAATATTCTTCTCGCCAACTAACTTGGAGGCCTCCTCGATTCCACCCTCATGGTTCTCACCATCGGTAATTATAATCAACGTGCGACCGACATTCTCCTGTGGCGTGAAGCTTCGTGCTGCAAGGCTAATAGCAGAACCAATGGCCGTACCCTGCTTGGAAATCAAAGAAGGATTGATTGTTTCAAGAAACATCTTGGCCGAAATATAATCACTAGTAATAGGCAACTGCGTATAGGCATCACCCGCAAAGACTATCATACCGACTTTGTCGTTCTCCATCTTGTCAACCAACTGGGCTACGAGTCGTTTTGCCTTCTCTAATCGACTGGGCTGAACATCCTGCGCAAGCATAGAATTAGAAATATCAAGTGCAATCATCACCTCTATTCCCTGGCGTTTGATCGTTTCCAACTTAGAACCAAACTGAGGACGAGCCAACAAGAATGGGAACAAAGTCACAGCAAACAGCAATATGACAAACTTCACATTTGGACGATAGACAGACACCTCAGGCATCAAAGAGGCAAGAAGTTCTGGGTCACCAAACCTCAACAAAGCCTTCTTGCGCTGATAGCGCAGATATATATATCCAACCACCAAAATGGGTATCAATAACAAAAGATATAAATAAGCAGGTTCTTCAAAACGAAACATACGTATTTCTATTTTTTATTCATTCATGACATAATGCCACACATTAATCAAGGTAATCGGCGCAACACCACATTACGCAAAATGATTTCTAACAACAATACCAAGAAAGCAGCCAAAGCAAACGGCAAGTATTCTTCTTGTTTCTTGCTGAACTCCTTCACATGTAGCTTGGTCTTCTCCAACTTATCAATTTCTTCGTACACCTCTTTCAACTTACTGTTGGAAGTAGCGCGGAAATAATTAGCCTCAGTAGTACCCGCAATCTGCGTAAGGGTCTGCTCGTCAATCTCAACCGGCAGATTCACATACTGCACCGTACCGCCTACAGGATAAGGGTAAGGAGCCGTGCCGTTTGTACCAACACCGATGGTATAGACACGAATACCGAAACTCTTGGCTATCTCAGCCGCCGTAAGCGGAGAAATATCACCACGATTATTCGTTCCATCCGTCAACAGAATAATTACCTTTGATTTTGCTTTACTATCTTTCAAACGGGTAACAGCATTTGCAATACCCATGCCTACAGCCGTTCCATCCTCAATAATGCCACACTTGGCATCTTTAATTAGATTCAAAAGAACAGCATGGTCCACCGTGAGCGGGCACTGAGTGAAGCTTTCTCCTGCAAATAAAGTGATACCTATGTTATCGTTAGGACGCCCATTTATAAATTCGGATGCAACCTGTTTGGCTGCCTCCAAACGATTAGGCTTCAAATCCTCTGCCAGCATACTGGTGGAAATATCTATGGCCATCATAATATCAATACCTTCTACCTCACTGTGCTGCCAACTATTTGTAGACTGTGGACGTGCAAGTACAAATATCATAAGGATGAAAAATATGACACGAAGAACAAACGGAACATGAAGCAGATAGTTCTTATACGTCTTTGGCGTATCTGCATAGACAGAGGTATCAGACATCTGCAATGAAGCATCATTTTTCTTATACCTCATTACATACCATATAACATAAGGTATAAGAAACAATAACAATGAGAAATATGCTATATTAGCAAATACCATAAATATGCATTTCTATTTAAAAGAAGTAACTATATATTTCAGATACAACGTATGCAACGGAACACAACAAGGCACACCCAAGTAACGCGATACCAGCACCAAGCACAATCTTAGAACGCAAAGAGCGTTTTTCAATGATTGTAATTTCGGTAGGTTGAGGTTTGGCATCAGCAGGTTCCTCAATCTTCGTTTGATTGACAAAATCTACTGCCTTCACCAAATTCGCATCGTTCTCATTCAGTAACGGAGTATGCTTGGCAAACTTAACCAAATCAGCCACTACAAACATATTCTTGAGGTCATTAATTGCCTCCCTGTCATTAGTCTCCAGCAATTTTTCTACGATTTCAGACGAGGTCATCTCCAATGCGTTGAAATGAAAACGTTCCTCAATATACATTCGGACAACATCTGTGAGCCGAGTATAGTACTCTTTAGAATCCTCAATATGCCATACACGCTCTGTCTTAATGCGCTCAATTTCCTGTAATGCGAGTTGATGAGGCGGTAATTTAGGCTCAACCTTTACCTTACGGATTATTGGCTTATTGTCACGTATGCGCTTTATCAAATAAATCAAGAGATACAAGAACGGAGTAAACAACAAGACACAAGCAAGTGCAAGATACCAGTCTTTCCATACAAAAGGCGCCTTTATAATATCCTTCGGACCAAAGAACTGATCTGGATGTAGCGTGTCAACAGGCATTGAATAGACCATCAAAGCCAATGACTTGGAGTGGTATTTTTTGTTGTCCACCTCAACCTCAAATGGGGGAATGTAATACAACGCCGAGTCAAAAGATGTAACTGTAAATTCCTGCGTGATAACAGCACGCTGATTTTTGTTCAGATATTGGGTATCAGGCTTGGCTATGTCTACAATTTCAACACCAGCCACTAAAGTGTCATGCAATAATGGCATGAAAGCACGCTTGTCTGCATCAAGTGTTACCTGCAATTTCACCTTCGCCTGTTCACCAATCAGAATCTGAAGAGAATCTATAGCAGCATCAACAATCACACTTTGAGCGTGGAGCCATGGAAGTGCAAGCCAAATAGAAAATATCGTCAATAAATATCTTTTCATTTATCAATTTCGTTTTGCAAACAATGCCATCAATGCTTTCACATAATCTTGGTCTGTACGAACTGACACATTGTCCACATTACTTTTTGTAAATATGTCATTCAGTTGCTCCTTGCGTTTTGTCCAACTCTCATGATGCATTCTACGTACAATTTTAGAAGATGTGTCAATCCAACGCTCTTCATTAGTCTCGGCATCACGCACCTTCAAGAGGCCAACCGAAGGAAGTTCTTCCATACGACGATCGTAGACCTGAATAGCCACAATATCGTGTTTTCGATTGGCAATGGACAACGGATTTTTAAAATTATCCTTGACAATAAAATCGGACAGGAGAAATGCCGTACACCGGTGTTTCATCACATTAGTAAGATATTCCAATGCCAACGAGATATTAGTCATCCGGCTCTCGGCTTTGAAGTCAAGCAATTCCCTTATGATATATAGGGTATGTTTACGACCTTTCTTGGGAGGGATGAACTTCTCTATTTTGTCTGAAAAAAATATCACCCCAATCTTGTCATTATTCTGAATGGCAGAAAAAGCCAATGTAGCAGCAATCTCTGTGACTAATTCCTTCTTGAATTGTTTTACAGTTCCGAAATCAAGACTACCTGAGACATCGACCAAAAGCATCACGGTCAGTTCACGTTCTTCTTCATATACCTTCACATAAGGATGGTTAAAACGTGCTGTAACATTCCAATCGATATCACGGATATCATCGCCAAACTGATACTCGCGTACCTCTGAGAATGCCATACCACGTCCCTTGAAAGCAGAATGATACTGGCCCGCAAAGATATTGTTTGACAGTCCACGAGTCTTAATCTCTATTTGACGGACTTTCTTCAACAAATCTGCTGTTTCCATTATTTATCTCAGAATAGAATGACATTAAGGCACTTCTACCTTATTCAAGATTTTGCTGACAATTTCTTCAGAAGTCACATTGCTTGCTTCAGCCTCATAGGTTAGACCGATTCTGTGACGCAACACATCATGAGCCACAGCGCGAATGTCCTCAGGGATGACATATCCACGGTGCTTGATAAAGGCATAACTGCGTGCTGCAAGAGCCAAATTGATGGAGGCACGTGGAGAACCACCAAATCCTATCAAGTCCTTCAATTCCTTTAAACCATATTGCTCAGGATAACGTGTAGCAAAAACTATATCAACAATATATTTCTCTATCTTTTCATCCAAATAAACCTGACGAACAACATTACGAGCCTCGATTATCTCAGAAGCACGCATTATAGGACGGACTTCCTTTCTATCTCCTCCAATGTTCTGACGGATAATCAACTTCTCTTCTTCATGCTTGGGATAATCAATAACTACCTTCAACATAAAACGGTCAACCTGAGCTTCCGGAAGCGGATAAGTACCCTCCTGCTCTATTGGGTTCTGAGTAGCCAAAACAAGAAATGGTTCGGGAAGAGGAAACGTATTATTGCCAATTGTCACTTGGCGTTCCTGCATCGCTTCGAGCAATGCACTCTGCACTTTTGCCGGAGCACGGTTAATTTCATCAGCCAAGACGAAATTTGCAAATACGGGACCCTTCTTTGCTTGGAATGATTCGTCTTTCTGACTATAAACCATTGTCCCAATAACATCAGCAGGAAGCAAGTCTGGTGTAAATTGAATGCGACTATATTGAGCCTCTATTAGAGATGCGAGTGTCTTTATTGCTAAAGTCTTTGCAAGTCCCGGCACACCCTCAAGGAGAACATGACCGTTTGATAAGAGACCTATCAATAATGATTCTACCAAATGTTTCTGACCTACAATAACCTGATCCATACCAGTTGTAAGATTGGTTATGAATCCGCTCTGTCTTTCTATCCGTTCATTTAATTCACGAATATCAAATGCTTCCATATCTTTCTTATTTTATTGTATAGTTACTATTTCGTTATGTTTCATTAAATCGATTCAAAATTACTGCATATTGATATTTTCTGAAAATATTTCATTTTCAGAAAAGAATATTTAAGCACTTTTAATGTTTACTCTTTGGGGGCAAGTCGCGGAATTTTTATGGTCTTTCCTATGGATATTTTATTCGGGTCTGGGAATATATCCCTATTATATTCTATTATCAAAGGATACAAACGCTTTGTTCCATAATATTTTATAGACAACTTTATCATACTCTCCCCATCCTTCAACTCATGTTCGGCAAGTGTTCCAATAATTTTATAACCATTAAGTGGCAAATTATATACTTGCGCAGTAACTTGATTGTTAACATTGTTAACGGTTGAATTTGCTTTTGGTGGTGAAGACACTGCAGACCTATTTTTAGAGACAACAGTATCAGGCAAATTTGCCTGATTATTATTAGCAATAGACTCATCCCTCGCTTCCCTTTCTATCTTGTCTAAGATTTGCTTTGTTTCCAAAGCTGCTACGGCCTTGGGGTTTGAACGAAACATTACGGAATCAATTTTACTTGAATATTCCTCTCTCTTTGCATCCTCTTCTTCCTCTATTTCAACTAATTCATCCTGACTTTTGATGAAAAAATCGGGATAGAACATATTTGTGATACCGGACACACACAGCAAAATCAAGAAAACAACTACACCTAAAAAATAGCGTACATTAGTTCTGCGCTCCTTATCAGCAATGTATGGCGAGTAAGGAAGATTAGCCGATGGAGCAAAATGGCGTATATCTTCTGGCACATCCACAGGTTCTTCTACTGATAGCAATTCTGATGATTCTGGTTGATCTGTTTTTTCCAAAGGTTTTACCGGTTCCTCCTGAGTCTCTGACAGTTCTACAGATATCGTTTTCTCTGCCAACTGGTCAGCCATAGCATCTGCAGTTTCCCCATTTACAGGAATATGCTCACAAGAAGGCTCTTCTGCATCCAAGCATTCTTCCACCTGAGAAGATGATTCTTGGGAAACGCGCTCTTCAGTAAGCTCTACCGCAGACACATTTTCTGCTATTACGTCAGTCGACGTTTCGGCTGCCTCTTCACTTGTACACTCCTCCTTATGAGTGTCTTCTTCAACGAGTGATACGACCATCTGATCTTCTTTTCTGGATATGGCCATTGTCACACCTGTAGCCTCACTGTTCTGAAGATTCAATTCTTCCTCGTCAAACTGCACGCCATCTTTCAACTGAATTGTCTCATAGTGAGCAAAAGGCTTGTTAATACGCTCCTTCAAATTGGAATCAGGAGTAAATGACACCTTGCGATATCCATGAATAATGATTCGCTCATTCGTGTTAACATCCACACTTTCACGGCTATCTATATCTATCAATTTAAACGTACCTAACCCCTTAATCTTCACATAGCTGTCCCGGTCCAGAGATTCTTCAATCACTAGGAAGAAACTCTTCACAAAGGATTCTGCACCTCGTCTACTTAAGCCAACCTTTTTGCTTAATCCATCTACTAAATCTTGTATGGTAACCTTTACGCCCATGCGAATGTTATTTGTACTTTTGCTTGATAGAATTTGACGGCTTGAATATCAACGCCAATTTCGGAGGGACCAAGAAACGAACCTGTGTAACCGGATTCACAGAAACACGCTCGTTTTTCTTCTTTACCTCAAAAGTTCCAAATCCTGAAACTGCAATTTGGTTACCCTCTTCCCACTGTTCTGTCATATGATTCACCAATGAAGTGACCATATCAGCAGTATCCTTTAGAGAAAAACCCTCACGCTGAGCCAATTCTGCTATGAATTCTTTATTATTCAAAGTTCTTGTTTTTAGATTATTCTACCATATAATTCAAAATCGTCAGCTCCAACAATTTCTACTGTATAAAATTGGCCTATAGACAATTCTTTCTCTTGAATCAGAACATCCGGGTCAACCTCAGGAGAATCAAATTCGGTTCTGCCAACATAATATTCCCCTTCTTTTCTGTCAATAATCACTTTCATTGTCCGGCCAATCTTACCAGCATTAAGTTCTGCCGAGATATCTCTCTGTAATTCCATCAATCCGTCCAAACGAGCTTGTTTGATGTCTTCCGGGACATTGTCTTCATAGTTTTCTCCGGCATAGGTACCCTCTTCCTCCGAATAGGCAAATGCACCCATTCGTTCAAACTTTATTTGCTGGACGAACTCCTTAAGTTGATTGAAGTCTTCATCTGTCTCACCGGGGAAACCAACCATTAAAGTTGTACGCAAATGAATGCCCGGCACACGCTGACGAATAGTTTCAATCAAGGAATACGTCTCTTCTTTAGAGACATGTCGATGCATGGCCTCAAGCATCCTGTCACTAATATGTTGTAAAGCTATATCCAGATATTTGCAGATATTGTCGTGTTTCTGCATGACGTCAAGTAACTCGATAGGGAAATGAGAGGGGTAAGCATAATGTAAGCGAACCCACTCAACGCCAGGGATAGTTGCAATCTTATCAACCAACTCTGGAAGCATCTGCTTCCCATACAAATCAATTCCGTAGTAGGTCAGTTCTTGAGCTATTATTTGAAACTCCTTTACTCCGCGAGCTACAAGATATTTCACCTCTTCAAGAATTTCTTCTATAGGTTTTGATTTGTGACGACCTGTTATTATGGGGATAGCACAGTAAGCACAGCTACGGTCACATCCTTCCGAAATCTTCAGATAAGCATAATGCCCGGGGGTTGTCAACACACGGTTATGGGCACATTCATAACTATACGACTTGCCCAAATCTTCGAGCAATTCCTTCCAATTGAATTTTCCATAATACTTGTCAACTTGAGGTATTTCGATTTGCAAGTCTTTTAAATAACGCTCAGAAAGACAACCCATGACATACAAGTGCTCCAAAATCCCCTCTTCTTTAGCCTGAGCAAATTCAAGGATTGTGTTTATCGATTCTTCCTTGGCATCAGCAATAAAGCCACACGTATTGATAACTGCAATATTACCATCAGGATGAGGTGAGTCATGCGACACTTCATACCCAACCTTCTCCAACTGAAACATCAATTGCTCTGAGTCTACAAGATTCTTCGAGCAACCCAACGTGACAATATCAATTTTCTTACGATGACCCATGATTAACTAAAAAGGGAATCTACAAATTCGTTCTTTCTGAACACCTGCAAATCTTCTATTCCTTCACCAAGACCTATATATTTTACCGGTATCTTGAACTGGTCGGAAATTCCTATTACAACACCACCTTTAGCTGTACCGTCCAACTTAGTAATGGCCATTGCAGAAACCTCCGTAGCCTTGGTAAATTGTTTGGCTTGTTCAAAGGCATTCTGACCAGTTGAGCCATCAAGCACCAAAAGAACCTCATCCGGGGCATTAGGGACAACCTTCTTCATTACATTCTTAATCTTGGTCAATTCGTTCATGAGACCTATCTTATTGTGCAGACGACCAGCTGTGTCAATAATCACGACATCAGCCTGATTAGCAACGGCAGAACTGATTGTATCAAACGCTACAGAAGCAGGATCTGAGCCCATCTTTTGCCTGATAACCGGGACTCCCACTCTTTCGCCCCAAATCACCAATTGTTCCACGGCTGCTGCACGGAACGTATCGGCAGCCCCAAGATATACCTTTTTCCCCGCTTTTTTGTATTGATAGGCCATCTTGCCAATTGTCGTTGTTTTGCCAACTCCATTCACGCCAACAACCATGATAACATATGGCGTATTAGGTAAGGGTGCCTCAAAATCGTTCACATCGCTGGTATTATTCTCAGCCAACAAGACCGCGATTTCTTCACGGAGCAATTGGTTAAGTTCCTTTGCATTCATGTATTTATCTTGAGCCGCCCGTTTTTCAATGCGCTCGATGATTTTCAATGTAGTATCGACACCAACGTCCGAAGTTATCAGCACCTCTTCCAAATTGTCCAATACATCGTCATCAACCTTTGTTTTCCCTGCAATGGCACGCGCAATTTTCCCAAAGACACTTTCCTTTGTTTTCTGCAAGCCCTTATCAAGCGTTTCTTTTTTTTCCTTAGAGAAAAAGCTAAAAAATCCCATATACGAAATATTTAATGCAATTTGCGCAAAGGTATGATTTTTTTCCTTTTATCTGAAGAATTCTCCCAAAGAAATGCAATTCATCACAAGAATATTGGTTATTAATTTTGAAAACACGAACTTTGTAAAACAAATAAATGGAACAATGAAACAAATCATACTGATTACCGGTGGCGAGAGATCTGGCAAAAGCATTTATGCAGAAAACAGAGCGTTGACCCTATCCGATAATCCAATATATCTCGCGACCGCCAGAGTTCTTGACGAAGACTTCAAAAAAAGGGTCAGAGAACATCAAGAACGACGTAAAAAAAGTTGGGAAAACCGAGAGGAAGAAAAGTTTCTGTCCTCTCATGACGTAAGTGACCGTGTAGTGCTTATCGATTGCGTAACACTGTGGTGTACGAACTTCTTTTGCGACCTTGACTTAGACATTCACAAGGCTTTAGAACTCATAAAAAAAGAATTTGACCAGTTTACCCAACAGGAAGCAACCTTTATTTTTGTTACAAACGAAATTGGTATGGGCGGAATTTCTTCCAACGAAGTACAAAGACGGTTTACAGACTTACAAGGATGGGTCAATCAATACATTGCTTCAAAAGCAGACGAAGTCGTATTGATGGTCTCCGGCATTCCTGTTAAAATCAAAGGATAAAAAATTATGAAAGCATTTAACATAAGAAGACCGAACGAAGCTTTACGCCCTGCCATACAAGATAAAATAAACAATCTGACAAAGCCTAAGGGTTCCCTGGGGATGCTTGAATCATTAGCGGAACAAATATGCATGGTTCAGCAGACACTGACACCTACCCTTAATCACCCACAGAATCTCCTTTTTGCAGCAGATCATGGTATTGAGCGAGAAGGAGTCAGTCTCTCACCAAGAGATGTAACCTGGCAACAAACCTGCCATTTTCTTCAAGGAGGAGCGGGCATCAGTTTCTTGTGCAAGCAACACGGGTTCACATTAAAAGTCATTGATGCAGGTGTAGATCATGACTTACCCTATGAAACAGGCATTATTAACAAATCCATTCGTCGGGGCACTCGAAATTTTCGATACGAATCGGCTATGACACTTGACGAGACGGATTTATGTTTCCAGCATGGAGCGGATATGGTAGACATGTGCATAGAAGAAGGTTCCAATATTTTGAGTTTCGGAGAAATGGGTATTGGGAATACTACACCGTCTTCTATCTGGATGCACATGATGACAGACATAGAGCTAGAAAAATGCATCGGAGCAGGAAGCGGTCTCAACACTGCCGGTATTCGTCACAAATACGAGGTGATAAAAGACTCCATCAGTCATTACAGCGGGGACAAATCTCCCTTAGACATAATAACATGGTTTGGTGGCTTTGAAATGAATATGGCAGTTGGAGCCATGTTACGTGCCGCCGAGCGTCAAATTGTTTTCATCGTTGACGGTTTTATTATGTCCTCCTGCGTCTTAGCAGCCTCAAAACTGTATCCAGAGGTTCTTTCATATGCCATTTTCGGCCATCAAGGCGACGAGTCCGGACACAAATTGCTTTTGGAAGCCCTTCATGCTCATCCAATCCTTCACCTCAACCTGCGATTAGGAGAAGGAAGCGGAGCCGTTTGCGCCTACCCAATCATAGAATCAGCCGTCCTCATGATTAACGAAATGGCCTCCTTCAAAAAAGCAGAAGTAACCAAATACTTCTAATAACATTTTTCAGATGAACATTCTTGCTACCTTCATTTTTTTTACCCGCATTCCATTCTGGCGTATCCGTGAGGTTCCGGCATCCTGTTTCAAACATGTTGTCCCTTATTGGCCGCTAATCGGTATGCTGACCGGAAGTACAATGGCATTGGTCTTTTTAATGACAAGATTCTTTTTCCCTATAGGAATTTCCATTCTCTTTGCTATCATTGCAAGATTGCTTTTGACCGGATGTTTGCACGAAGATGGTCTGGCTGATTGTCTTGATGCATTTGGAGGAGGAACAAACAAAGAGCGGATACTGGCTATCATGAAAGACTCACACATAGGAAGTTATGGAGTTATTGGTCTCATCTGCTATTTCTTGTTTTTTTATGTCTGCTCTATCAATCTTCCCGCTCGACATTTGCCTCTTTTCTTCATCATAGGAGATGTGTGGGGTAAATTCACGGCCTCTCATATCATCAATCTGCTTCCCTATGCACGCAAAGAAGAAGAAAGCAAAGCTCACAATGTTTATTCTCGAATGAGCTGTATAGAGCTTATCTTTAACATAACAATAGCACTCATCACGACCATCTCACTCATTCTGTTGCTAGGCACAACATACATTCCGGCACTAATCTTGCCTATAATGACTTTTCTGTTCTTTGTAAAATATTTACAGAAAAGAATACAAGGGTACACGGGAGACTGCTGCGGATTCGCATTTTTGGCAAGCGAACTGACCTTTCAAATAACAGCAGTCTTTTGCTCTTACAACCTATAATGGAAGGAAAACAATGAAAATCACATTTGTAAGACACACTTCTGTCAATGTTCCACGCGGAGTTTGTTACGGGCAAACCGATGTACCACTCAGCGATACTTTCACGCAAGAAGCCGAAATTATTCACAACAAACTTCGTTCTATCACTGAAAATAAGCCTTTTGATGAGGTTTATACAAGTCCCTTAAGCAGATGTACCCATTTGGCAGACTATTGTGGATACCCTTATGCTATCCGAGATAGACGACTACTTGAACTGGATTTCGGAGAATGGGAGATGATTGCTTTTGACGAGAACAAGGATGAACGGCTACAACTCTGGTATGACGACTACATACATGTTGCTCCCACAGGTGGCGAGTCATTCATCATGCAATATCAAAGAGTGAGCAATTTCCTTGAAGAAATTAAGAAAAAAACGTACAACCATGTGCTTGTTTTTGCTCATGGTGGTGTTTTAATATGCGCACAGATTTTTGCCGGCCTAATCAACATCGAAGAAGGATTCAGTCGGTTGCCTGTTTATGGAGAATGTGTAGAAATCATCATATAACTTGTCTATACAGACAAATTTGTCTACATTTGCACACTATTTACCATAAATGACCTCCAAAGACATTGACATACAGCATCAGTGCATCATCAATCTTTTACGCAATCGAAGACTAAAAGAGGCACAAATACAACTTCACTCCATCCTTGAATCAGCTAACCTTTGGACATTAACAAACAAGCTGGAGCAACTGCAAATCTCTTACAATTACATGTTGCAATACATTCTTCAAGGAGCAGAAGACCCTGAACGCAAAAAAATATATCAATCCATTTTTGCTACGACGTGGCACCTTGCCGATGAAGCAAAGGTTTATCTTTATGATCAAGTTGGTGGATTGTCATATAGTGCTACGAGATTTCGGAACAAACAAACACAGAATGTATCCCTTTCTACGCTATTGAAATCTTTAGAAACAATCTGTGAGCAGATTAGTGATATTCCCGTAGACATCAAAAACCGCCAGCTACTTTTGGATTGCATGAATCAATATGAGCAGATTTACAAAGAAGTATTCAACACTATCTGGCTGAACACCTCATGGAGCAACGAAGATTTCGAAAACGCAAATCTGTTTCTTGCTTCACGGAAAATTCCATCTGAAGTACAAGCCATGCTTGTCGGTGCTGTAATGTTAAGTCTGTGGCAATGCTTCGACCCGCAAAAAATGCATTGGCTTTACCTGGCAGTAGCCCACAACGAAAAGATAGTCAAGGCACGTGCTACCGTTGTACTTCTACTCTGCCTCTGCAGATTTGAAGAGCACATTAGACTTTATCCTCGCTTAGTTTCTGAATTAGAATCGCTGAATAGGCAAGAAGAACTTGATAAGCGACTAACGAGAACCTTCATCCAACTTCGCAAGGAACAGGACACCGAACAAGTCTATCGATTTATGAGGGACGAGATTCTGCCGGAAATGATACGCTCAGTGAAAATAAATTTTGACGATAAAGGAGAAGAACCTGATATTAATCCCGAATGGGACAACATCATGGAAGACAAGGAACTGAATGATAAAATAAAGAAAATGAACGACTTGCAGTTTAGTGGAGCAGATGTACACTATACTTCGTTCTGTGCCATGAAATCTCACAATCATTTTTATGATGAAGCGAATTGGTTCTATCCTTTTGACACATATCACTATCAATTGTCCAAGCTTTTCAGTGAAGGATACTCTTCAGGAAAGAAATTCAGTGTAGTAGACATGCTCATGAACAGCATTTATTTCTGCGACAGCGACAAATATTCGATGTTTTACATGATGGGACTTGACGGGAAAAGCAAGGGGTTATTCCCACAAATGCCTAAATCGCTTGAGGGGGACATAGCAGAAATGATAGACGAGAACGCATTGGACAAACTAAAAAAGAACAACCAAGACGAGCAACTCCTGACCAATCATTTCATACAGGACATCTATCGTTTCTTCAAACTTAGCAGAAACCATCAGGACTATGAAAATCCCTTTAATAGTCCGATAAGGCTCTTCCACCAAAGTCTCTTGAAAGATAGCTTACACCAACCGGAGCACCTGAAAGAGGTCGGAGATTATCTCTTCAAAGAAAAGCATCCAGAAGAAGCTATTTACTACTACGAGCAATACCTCAAATCAAACACATTTAATGCCGACATCTGCCAGAAAATAGGCTATTGTTATGAGAAACAGAAACACTATAGTAAGGCATACCAATACTACCACCAGGCTGATATCACCAAGCCGGATCACCCCTGGACCATTAAGCACACTGCCATCTGTTGCACCCATATAGACAAATATGCAGAAGCATTAGCCTGTTACAGACAACTCCAGAAACACGACCCAGAAAACAAGAACCTCTTATTCAACATCGGTGCATGCCTCATGGAGTTGGGGAAGTATGAAGAAGCACTTCCTATCTATTACGAATTGTATTACCACTATGACAACATCAAAACCTGGCGTGCTATTGCATGGTGCACATTTTTATGTAAAGATTACGAGCATGCTAGAAGTTTTTATGCAAAAATTTTATCCAGCCAACCAACAAGTAGTGACTATCTGAATGCTGCACATACCGAGTTGGCATGTGGACATTTGCAAGAGGCCATATCACATTATAGAACATCATGTAACATGAGTGAGAACACAGATGCCTTTATCCACGCCCTTATGGCCGACAAAGACTATTTGACTAAGCAAGGAGTTGAAGAACAGCTTATCCATTTTATTCCAGACCTCATATAAATATTATCATCCATGAATAAAAACAGAAGTGAAGTCATCTTTGAACAAAACATCATTGAGTTTGTGACAGTGGCTGCCGAGTTCTGCAAGCTCCTGGAACAAGCCGAAGGTTTACCAAGAAAAAGCTTCGTTGACACTGTACTCAAAATATTGCCATTACTCTACATCAAGAGCCTTCTCCTGCCTAAATGTCAAATGATGAATGAAGAACCTGCGACATTTGTAACAGAGGAGGATTATGAGTTCACTCGTATAAACCTAACTAATATCATGGGAAACCGTGATGACTTTCTTGACGTCTATGTGAGTGACATGAAATACAGTGATCAACCTATCACTTGCTACATCTCAGAAAACCTCACAGACATCTATCAAGACTTGAAGAATTTTATCTGTGCCTTTCAAATTGGCATAAACGAAACCATGAATGACGCGCTGGTAGTGTGCAAAGATAATTTCCGTCTTTATTGGGGGCAAAAATTAGTCAACGTTTTGCGGGCTCTACACGAAGTTTATTTTGAGCCGGAAGAGAACGAAGATATCTTAGCGTAAACACCTCAAAAAACACCTATGCTTATCCGAAGAACAATCATAAAAGAATATATAAACGGACTTGAGAAAGCTGTATTCTCAGGACATATTTATACGGTTAATACCCCGGAAGAAACAGAGAAAGCAATTGAGTATTTGAAGAATTTCAAACTTTTAGGTATTGACACTGAAACACGCCCGAGTTTTTCTAAGGGACACATGCACAAGGTCGCACTACTGCAAATATCAACCGAAGAAGAGTGTTTTCTATTCAGACTGAACCTGACAGGACTAACTCTACCCATCATTCAGCTGTTGGAAAATCCAGACATCCTTAAGATAGGAGTTTCTTTGCATGATGATTTGATGATGATGCACAAGAGAGCTCCATTTGAGGCTAAAGGCATCATTGAATTACAAACCTTTGTCAAGGAATTCGGCATACAGGATATGAGTCTTCAGAAGATTTATGCTAACATCTTCAACCAGAAGATATCCAAGTCACAGCGTCTCAGTAATTGGGAAGCAAATTCCTTGAGCGAGTCGCAAAAGCAATATGCAGCGATGGACGCATGGGCCTGTCTGAAAATATACACAAAACTTACATTGTTAAAAGAAAGTGGAGATTGGGAACCTGAGCCGGAACCCGTCTCTGTCGAAGAAGTAATAATTGAAACTTCAACAATCAGATAAACATGAATAAAATATATCTAAAACGTGGCAAAGAGGAATCATTGAAGAGGTTTCACCCCTGGGTATTCTCCGGCGCTATAGCCAAAGTGGAAGGAAGTCCCGAAGAAGGTAGACTGATTGATGTGTATACAAGTGACAATACTTTTATTGCCAGGGGGCACATCCAAATCGGCAGCATCGCCGTGCGCGTACTGACATTTGATGAAAACGAAAAAATAGATTATGAGTTCTGGAAACGCCGTCTGCAAATTGCTTACAATATGCGCCGAAGTATCGGCCTTCTGAATAGAAAAGACAACAACATCTACAGACTTGTACACGGTGAGGGGGATAACCTCCCCGGCTTGGTAATCGATATATATGGGAAAACCGCTGTCATGCAAGCACATTCACCGGGCATGCATTTCGAACGTTTCGCTATCACCAATGCGCTGGCAGAGATTATGGATAAAGAAATAGAAAACATATACTACAAATCTGAAACTACCCTGCCCTACAAAGCCGAACTTGGGCAAGAGAACGGCTTCCTGTTAGGAGGCCATAAAGACAACATTGCTACGGAATATGGATTAAAGTTCCACATTGACTGGCTCAAAGGACAGAAAACCGGATTCTTTGTAGACCAACGAGAGAATCGTTCCCTGCTTGAGAAATATTCAAAAGGACGCAATGTGCTGAACATGTTTTGCTACACCGGTGGATTTTCTGTATATGCCATGCGTGGAGGAGCGAGTCTGGTTCACTCCGTTGACAGCTCAGCCAAAGCCATAGAACTGACTAATCAGAACATGGCACTTAATTTCCCCAATGACTGTCGCCATAAAGCCTACGCCGAAGACGCATTCAAGTATCTGGAACGCATGGATGACGTTTATGACCTCATTATCCTTGACCCTCCTGCATTTGCAAAACATCGCAGTGCCCTTCACAATGCACTTCAAGGATATCGAAAAATCAACGCTAAAGCATTTGAAAAAATCCGTCCGGGTGGAATTCTATTTACATTCTCTTGCTCGCAGGCTGTCAATAAAGAACAATTCCGCATGGCTGTATTTACGGCTGCTGCCCTTGCCAAGCGCAAAGTACGTGTCCTTCATCAACTGACCCAGCCTGCCGATCACCCTGTTAATATTTATCATCCGGAAGGTGAATATCTCAAAGGACTCGTATTATATGTTGAATAATATAAATTGTGTTAATTCTCTCTACAAAAATAGGCATATCTATGCTCTATAACATAGATATGCTATATATTTGCATCGTGTTTTTCATGGTATTAGATTTAAGGTTATAAAGATTGGGTATCTGGGATAGATACCCTTCTTTTTTTTGTTTAATCGAGAAAAAGTAACGATTCAGGAGCAACACATTTTTTCCAAACAATAACAAAGAAGTCTGTTAATCCGACGGCTTAATCATTACGAGCATTAATAAGATTACTTCCATCGACAATAAAACAATATGAATAACTAACGCTATATGAAGATTAAAGAAAGACTTATCATCATGAACTTCCTGCAGTTTGCGGTGTGGGGAGCATACTTGACCTCTATGGGCGGCTATCTGGCAAGTGTAGGCATGGGAGCAAACATAGGATGGTTTTACTCCGTTCAAGGCTTTGTAGCCATATTCATGCCTGCCATAATAGGTATTATTGCCGACCGATGGATTCAGGCTCAGAGACTGATGTCCTACTGCCACATTCTCTGCGCAATAGGTATGATAGCAACCGGCTATGTCGGAATGAACGGAGGCAATGAAGTGGCTTTTGCCGACATATTTCCTTGGTATACATTCAGCGTCGCATTTTACATGCCGACACTCTCACTCTCTTACTCCGTATCCTACAATGCTTTAGAGAAAGCCCACTTAGACACGGTCAAGTCCTTTCCTCCTATCCGTATCTTTGGCACAATAGGCTTTATCGTGTCAATGATATTGATTGACTTTATGCACTATCAGCACAGTTACATCCAGTTCTTTGTGTCTGCTATATGGGGGTTGTTGCTGGCGGCTTATGCCTTGACATTGCCTGTCTGCACAATCAATGCGACGTCTGCACATAAGGGGCTTGTCGAAGCACTCGGACTTGATGCCTTCAAGCTCTTCAAGCAGAAGAAGATGGCTGTATTCTTCATCTTTTCCATGCTATTAGGTGTTAGTTTGCAAATCACCAACGGATATGCCAACCCATTCATCAGCCAATTTGCCGTTGACAGTAAATACATCGGCTGTTATTTTGTAGACCATGCCAATCTGCTGATTTCACTCTCACAATGTTCCGAAACGCTGTGTATCCTACTTATTCCATTCTTCCTGAAGAGATTTGGAATCAAAGTTGTCATGCTTATCGCCATGTTAGCCTGGACCTTCCGTTTCGGATTTTTTGCCATTGGCAATCCGGCTTTCCCCGGTGTAATCTGGTTCATCCTTTCCATGATTGTCTACGGCATTGCATTCGATTTCTTCAACATCTCCGGTTCATTGTTCGTGAATCAAGAAACAGACCCCTCCATCCGTTCCAGTGCACAAGGACTTTTCGTCCTTATGACAAACGGATTAGGTGCATCCATCGGCATGCTCGTTGCCCAGGCTGTAGTCAACGCGTTTACACACAGCGAAGCAGGATACACGGTCGGCAACTGGCCTATTGTATGGCTGATATTTGCTTCCTACGCCTTACTTGTAGCCATCGCCTTCGCCATCGCCTTCAAGTACAAGCATCATCCATCCAAACCATAACCTCCACCTCACGTGCACTACTTCTACACTCCTGACATTCGCACAAGCAATGAGTTGCCCCTCGAAGAGGCAGCTCATGCCATTCGTGTCCTCCGACTGCAAATAGGAGACGAAATCATGCTTATCAACGGAAAGGGCTCGTTTTTCAAAGCCAAAATAAGCGATATCGGTAACAAACGCTGCTTCTTTTCCATTATGCAAGAACTTCCACAAGCACCAATATGGAACGGGCACTTACATATTGCCATTGCACCGACCAAAAACATGGATCGAATAGAATGGTTTACCGAGAAAGCGACAGAAATTGGAATTGATGAAATAACCTTCCTCCTTTGTCGTTACTCTGAGCGCAAGGTTGTAAAGAACGAACGCATTGAAAAGATTCTCATTTCGGGCATCAAACAAAGTCTCAAATCACGCCTGCCACGACTCAACGACATGACAGACTTCAAGAAGTTTGTCGCGCAAGACATTCCGGGAGGGAAATACATTGCACACTGTTACAAAGACACTGAAAGAGTGCTGCTCAAGGATGTCCTGACACAAGGCTTGGATGCAACCATCCTGATTGGTCCGGAAGGCGACTTCAGCGAGGAAGAAGTTGATCTTGCCATCCGACACGGGTTCACTCCCGTCAGTCTTGGCACCTCGCGCCTACGCACCGAAACCGCAGCACTGGCTGCCTGTCATACATTCGTCCTTAAAAACGAAATCTGATTTTTTTTCTCTCTCTATGCGTAAGCATACTGCAGTCCGGCACAGACAGCATCGCTCAGAGGAATATTCTCGAGAGAGGGGTAGAATGGAAAACAAAAAAAACCATGCGAACAATCACTGTCAGCATGGCTCAATTCACACAAAAAAATTCATTATTATGGAGATGGAGCGGAAAACGAGACTCGAACTCGCGACCCTAACCTTGGCAAGGTTATGCTCTACCAACTGAGCTATTTCCGCATTTCTTTTTATTTGCTATAGTGCCCAGAACAGGACTCGAACCTGCACGCCTCGCGACACACGCACCTGAAACGTGCGCGTCTACCAATTCCGCCACCTGGGCTTAAAAAGAATCTCTTCGGGGAGACATTCGTCAAAATTTAGAAAGCCTACTTTCTAAACCCCTTTCCATTATTTAATTTTTTTGAGCGGAAAACGAGACTCGAACTCGCGACCCTAACCTTGGCAAGGTTATGCTCTACCAACTGAGCTATTTCCGCATTCGTGTTTTGGTGAAGAGAATGAGACTCGAACTCACACGTCACAATTGACACTACCCCCTCAAAGTAG
>JAQXZK010000202.1 GCA_029227175.1 Bacteroidales bacterium
CCTATCGGGAGGGGAAAGCCAGCGTATCCGGTTGGCCACACAGATAGGTTCGCAACTGGTCAATGTACTGTATATTCTTGATGAACCCAGCATCGGTCTTCATCAACGCGACAATGAACGGCTTATCCGTTCCTTGAAGTCCTTGCGTGACTTGGGCAATACGGTGATTGTGGTCGAACACGACCAGGATATGATGCTTGCTGCCGATTATATTGTCGACATGGGCCCGTTGGCCGGTCGAAGGGGCGGCAATGTCGTTTTTCAGGGCACACCGAGAGAGATGCTCAGACAGCACACACTCACTTCCCAGTACCTGAATGGTGAGCGTGCCATTGAGGTGCGTGACCGGCGCCGGCCGGGAAATGGACATACGTTGCGTCTCATCGGCGCCAGAGGCAATAACCTGAAGGATGTGACGGTAGACTTCCCGCTGGGCCGACTCATCTGCGTGACGGGTGTCTCAGGAAGTGGCAAATCTACACTGATCAACGAGACCTTGCAGCCCATTCTTTCCCAACATTTCTATCGCTCTTTGCAAGACCCCTTGCCTTACGACGCCATCGAGGGACTGGAATATGTCGACAAGGTAGTCTGTGTCGACCAGTCGCCATTGGGTCGTACGCCTCGTTCCAATCCGGCCACCTATACTGGGGTGTTTGCCGACATTCGCAACCTCTTCGTCGCACTGCCTGAAGCCAAGATGCGAGGTTACAAGCCCGGACGCTTCTCCTTCAATGTAAAAGGAGGACGGTGCGAGGCCTGCCAAGGCAATGGCTACAAAACCATCGAGATGAATTTTCTTCCTGATGTCTACGTGCCTTGCGAGGTGTGTCACGGCAAACGCTATAATCATGAGACGCTCGAGGTGCGTTATAAGGGAAAGTCAATTGCCGATGTGCTGAATATGACCATCAATCAGGCCGTAGAGTTCTTCGAGAACGTGCCTCAAATATTGTCTAAAATCAAGGTTATCCAGGATGTGGGATTGGGCTATCTGAAGTTGGGACAGAGCAGTACGACGCTTTCAGGTGGCGAGAGCCAGCGCGTCAAACTGGCGACCGAACTGTCCAAACGTGACACCGGCCGTACGGTCTATATCTTGGATGAACCCACCACAGGTCTCCATTTTGAAGACATCCGCGTCTTGTTGACGGTGCTTGACAGACTGGTGGATAAGGGGAATACCGTCATCGTCATCGAGCATAATCTGGATGTGATAAAGATGGCCGACTACATGATTGACATGGGACCGGAGGGCGGACGATCTGGAGGCTATGTACTGGTTGCCGGTACACCGGAGGAGGTTGTCGCACAAGGGAAGGGACATACTGCTCAATATCTCAAGCCGCTTCTTGCTGGAAGATAACGTCTCTGCACAAGCCTAAAAGGCCGATTTGGGCTAAGTTTGTAAAGAATTTTAAGTGAGGATTATTAGTCAGGATCTTGAGACTCTATGAGCCGACATCCCCAAAGGTCGTAGTATATTAAAAACACATAAGGGGTTAACAGTTACCCCGTAACCCCTTATGTGTTTTTATTCTAATATGTCATCTGTCTCTTCCTCGTATTTCTTTCATTTTCTCTTTTTTTTAGCGTGGAATCATGAACGGATGACTGTTGTCTATGAAAAAACGAATTGTTGAATATGTCGCTTTTTCTTTATATACTCGAAAAACATGAAAACAAGCAATATGAATACAAATCTGCCAGCGTGTTTGCTACCCTCTTTTTCGACATAAAGGATTTCGTGAAGGTGAAAAGGAGGAATATAAACATATATATAAAGTTTCAGGCGGAGAAAAAAGGAAATATAGAATAGGAGGAAGAAGTGGGTCGATGATTTGCGTAAATGTGGAAAAAGCGACTTTTTGAACAGAATCAAGTGATTACTGAATAGTAAATAATGAAATAAAAGGAATACCTTTGCGGCCGAATTATTGATAGATACATTTATGAGAAAACTACTATTCACATTTACCTTACTCATGGTCGCAACCATGACGGATGCACAGAATGTTCTTACGCTTGAGGAATGTCTGAGGATAGGTTTGGAAAACAACCTTTCGTTGAGACAAAGTCGTAATGACATTGTAAGTGGCAAGCACAATATTAGCGAGAATCGCGCCCGCTTGTTGCCACAAATCAATGCGGTGGTGGGTTTTAATGACAATTTTACTCCTCCCGTATCAGTGACTGACGGTTCTGCTTACGGCAAGCCGTATAATGTTACCAAGACGTTGCAGTACAATGCTTCTGCTTCGTTGCAGTTGTCAATGCCTTTGTATAGTCAGACGGCTCTTACTGCGGTTCAGATTGCCAAGACGCTGGACGGTTTGAACCAGCTCTCTTATGAGAAGGCGCGTGAGGACTTGATTATGCAGATAGCCAAGATTTACTATCTCATCCAAAATACGACGGAGCAGATTAACATCGTGGGCGACAACCTGAGACGTTTTGGCGAGTTGAAGGAGATTGCCCAGGCATTCTATGACAATCAGATGGCGATGCAGGTAGACATCAAGCGTATCAATGTGCGAATTGAAACGACAGATTTGTCTCTTTCCAATGCCAAGGCTATGTTAAAAGAACAATATAATATGTTGAAATACGTGCTTGATTATCCGGCAGAGGAGGATTTCCTGGTAGAGGAGAAACGTGTAGACGACGTGTCATCGGCTGCCATGTCGGGCTTGAGCATGAATCTGACAGAGTTGCAGATGGTACAGTCTCAGAGCCGTCTGGCCGACCAACAAGTGAAGTTGGCTAAGAACGGTTATCTCCCCACACTGGCGTTGACCGGTAACTTTACCTTCTCGGCATTCACCGATAAATTCAAGAACTGGTTTCATGAGGGCGAGTCAAATCATTGGTATGACTCAAACGGTATCGGCGTTTCGTTGCGTATCCCAGTGTTTGACAGTTTTGAGAAGCGTTCCAAGATACGTAAGGCAAAGATTGCGGCTGAGAACGCACGCATCTCTTACGAGAATACGCTCAAGGGCATGCAGACCCAGTACAACAATGCGGTGAACGACCACTTGAACAACGAGCGAAACTACAAGAAGCAACGTGAGAACTATCTCTTGGCTGAGGACGTTTACAAAGTAACTGCCGACCGCTATAAGGAAGGTGTTACCTCTATGATTGAAGTGTTGCAGGACGAGATGAGCATGAGCGAGGCTCAGAACAATTATCTTACTGCACATTATAATTATCAGGTATCCAACCTGAATATCCTGAAACTGACCGGAAGTCTGGATAGCCTGTTGAGGTAACCCACATACAGTAAGTCAAACAAAAACGAGATAAATAATAAAAAAACAAACACACTAAATCATCCACTCCGCATTGGTGAACTATCCCCCCGCCGGAGAAGGAAAAGCAATAATAATAATAAGAAAAAGATATATGGAAACTCAAGAGAATAAGTCAGTAGGTTCAGAAAACCATGTAAAGACAGCCAAACAGTTGAAAAAGCAAAAGGTACGCCAGATGATTGTGAGCCTCATTGGTCTGGCCCTTGTCTTGTGGGGCTTGGTGAAGGTGGTATGTATGGTGATAGACTATACATCCAATGAGACAAGCAACGATGCTCAGGTTGAGCAATATCTCTCACCGGTAAATCTGCGTGCTTCGGGTTACATCAAGAAGATTTATTTCCAGGAACACCAGTCGGTCAAAAAGGGCGACACGCTGCTCGTGCTGGATGACGCAGAGTATCGCATTCGCCTTATGCAGGCGGAAGCCGCTCTGAAGGAAGCCCTGTCGGGTGCGGACGTGCTCGACGCAACACTGAATACAACCAAGACGACCGCAACTGTATATGACGCTTCGATTGCCGAAATCAAGGTGCGTCTGGAGAAACTGAGTAAGGACCGCCAGCGCTATCAGAACCTGGTGTCACGTGATGCAGCCACTCCTATCCAACTTGAACAGATAGAGACAGAATACAAGGCTCTGCAGGAGAAACTTGACGCTACCATGAAGCAGAAGAAGGCTGCACTCTCTGGCGTGAACGAAGTACGTACACGCAAGGGTAACACCGAAGCGGCTATCGAGAGATGTGAGGCTGCCTTGGAGTTGGCTAAGCTGAATCTTTCTTACTGCGTGGTGGTTGCTCCCTGCGATGGCAAGTTGGGTCGTCGTGCTTTGGAAGAGGGACAGATGGTTAACGCCGGGCAAACCATAACCTATATCATTCCGAATACACAGAAGTGGGTCATTGCCAACTATAAGGAAACTCAAGTCGAGCATCTCTATGTAGGCCAGTCGGTTCGCCTCACCGTTGATGCCATCAGCGACAAGGAGTTTATCGGTAAGGTGACAGCCATCTCTGGTGCCACAGGTTCCAAGTACTCACTGACACCGACCGACAACTCTGCCGGCAACTTCGTGAAGATACAGCAGCGCGTGCCGGTGCGTATTGACTTTACCAATCTTTCAGAAGAAGACAACGACCGTCTCGCAGCAGGTATGATGGTTGTCGTTAAAGCAGAAGTGAAGTGATGAACAACAAGAATTTCCCATTTTACGACTGGGTGCCCAAGCCGTTAGGAATCATCTTCATGATATTCCTGTTCATCCCCATCATGACTGTTGGCGGTGTGTATACGGCCAATAGTGCAGAGATGACGGGCGGTCTGGGCATTATCTCCGAAAACATCACCTTTGTGAGTTTTGTTACATCGGTGGGTATGGCTGCGTTCTCGCCATTCTTCTACGACTTGGTCTGCATACGTAGGGAGAAGTGGATGATGATGTGGGGATTCGGTCTGTTGATGGCTCTGAGCTTTGTTTGTGCCGAGACAGATAGCGTCTTCGTGCTTGCATTGTCAAGTCTCATTATGGGGTTTGTGCGTCAGGCTTTGCTGATGTGCAATCTGTTTACGCTCATCAAATATGCTTTTAAGGTAGAGGCGACACAGAATCTGACACCGGGCAATGAGCCACTGACCGACGAGAAGTGGGATGCGCTCGACTTTGAGAAGACAACGTCTATGCCTTTGATTTACTTCTTCTTCATGGTTTTAGGACAGATTGGCACCTGGCTCACCGCATGGTGTGCTTACAACTATGAGTGGCAGTATGTCTACTACTTCATGGCCGGTGTGTTGGGCGTCTCAATCCTGATAGTTTTTTTCACTATGCCAATGAATCCGTTCCCCCACAACCGCATTCCTATTACCTTCTCCAAGTTCGGAGATGTGACAATGTTCTCCTTGATGTGTTGCTCGTTCATTTTTGTCATGGTCTATGGAAAGACATTAGACTGGTTTGATCATCCCTATATACGCTTGTCAACGCTCATCTTTGTTCTGTCTACCACAGTCTTCATCTATTTAGAGAAGACCCGCCGTTCTCCTTACTTCCTTTTGGAGGCATTCCGGTGGCGCAGCATACAGGGAGGTATCCTGCTCTTCATTGGCCTGATGTTCTTCAACAGCAGCCAGATGTTTGTCAACATCTTCTGTAGTGTCGGTATGAAGATGGACAACCTGCAGGTGGCAGAACTCGGTAACTGGACACTCTTGGGTTACTTCTTCGGGTTGCTGATGGCAGTATTCTGCTCGGTTAGGAAGATTCAGTTCAAATGGATTTTCGCCGGTGGATTCCTATTCATAGCCTTGTATGCGCTGTGGATGTACTTCGAGGTTCAGACACAGGGCTTGATGGAGCGCATGAAATGGCCTATTATTATCCGTGCAACGGGTATGATGCTTCTTTACGCTTGTACGGCCATCTATGCCAATCAGCGAATGCCTTACAGACTGATGTCGACCTGGGTCTGCATCATGCTCACGGTGCGTATGATTGTGGGTCCCGGCATCGGGGCGGCAGCCTATGGTACGGTGTTGCAGTATCGTCAGCAACATTACATAGAGCGCTTTGCACAGGACATGGACAGAATGGCTCCCGAGGTGGCTGACCAGTATGACAAGACGGTTATGGGCATGAAGATGATGCAAGGACGGTCGGATGCGGAAGCTGAAAACATGGCAGCCCTGCAACTGAAGGGAAAGGCACAGGTTCAGGCCATGTTGGTCTCGGTGAAGGATATGGCGGGATGGACTTTCTATGGGTGTATTATCTGCGCCGGTCTTGTCTTGCTCTTCCCTTGGCGTAAGCGAAAACTGGAAGACTGGGAATACCTGCCAAAGAATCCTGTGTTCAGGTTTAGATGATTTTTAGTTTGAGGAAACATGAAGTCAGCCAAACAACGGCTCTTAGCCTTACAGTATGCGCTTGAGAAGCGAATGGACATTTGCAGTACGGAAGGGAGACTCGATGCCTTTCCGTCGCGGCTGATGTCTCCTTTCCTGATTGACTATCAAGGTGTGATTATTTGTCACGAGGGCTCTTTCTGCTTCTATGTCAACGGAGAAGAAAATAGGGTCAAGGCCGGTGAGACGCTATTCCTGACAGATAATGTCACGTTCCGGATAGGGGAGCATACAGAGCAAGTGAACTACTCCCTGCTCTTTTATCGCATAGCACCTATCGCCGAGATGTTGGGAAATACGGTGATGCTGGTACGTATGTACGCCATGCTGAACCCCTCTCTGTATATCCTGAAACGTACCGGAGAGGAGTATGCCATTGCAGACTATATTCAGTTGCTCCCTTGCTCATTGACCAAAGAGAAGACCGTATACGATGGTCATGAACGCAAGTTGCTGATGCTTGGCATTACCTATCGCATGTGTTCTATTTTTAGCCGTAAGATAGCCAAGGGACTTGAGACACCCGGACATAGGACAGACCTCTTTGTCAAGCTCATCACACTCATCAGTGAACATTATCAGGAACAGAGAAGCGTGACATACTATGCTAACGCCATGTGCCTGACACCTAAATATATGTCAGCTCTGGTGAAGGAAATATGTGGCTATTCGGTACTGGAGTTGATATTTCGTGCTGTGGTGCGTCGCGCGATCTTTCTCATGACATCGACCGACATGACTGTGCAGGAAATATCGTACGAGTTGTCGTTCCCCAATGCGTCAGCCTTCGGAACCTTCTTCAAGAAACATACCGGCTTGTCACCCAAAAATTACCGGAATAAGCACGCACATCATTCCTAAATGTATTCTGACTGACAGGGCGTACACCTCTCCTCTAACACTTGTGGCCTTATTACAGGGCGCGAACGGCAGCCAGATAATTTTTCAGGTTGCCTGCTTTCTCAATCTTTTTCCAGGCTTTGCGACCAAGCAGAGGCTCCATGTAGTCCCAAAAGGTGCGGATTTTGTTTAGGCGTTGTGCTTCGCCGGGAATGATGTTCTCGTAATGCGCTAATAGTCGGTCGTGAAAAACCTTGATGCGCGAGATAAGCAACTGGTCGGGCAAAGACGTCTCTGTGGCATATTCGGCAGCCAGGGAAGGCCGACAGAGGAGTCCGCGACCAATCATAACGCCTGCCAGTCGGTCGGCATAAGTAGCCTCCAGTTCCTGGATTTGCTTGACCTCCGTGATGTCGCCATTGTAGATGATGGGGTGGTGGCTCTGTGCCAGGAAGTCTTGGAATGCGTCCCGGTGAAGAGTCCCTTTGTATTGCTGTATGGCGGTACGGGGGTGAAGCACGATATACTTCAGCGGAGTATCTTCCAGTATGGGCAGAATCTGTTTCCAGTCGTTGACATCCTCCATGCCTAATCGCATTTTGATGCTAAAGTCTATGTCGCCATGCTGTCGGATGACTTGGCAGATCTCTTCCACTTTGTCAGGATGAGTCAGAAGACCTGCACCTCGACCATGACGGCTTTGCAGCGGGAAGGGACAGCCCATGTTCAGGTCGATGTGCTTGTAGCCTAAAGGCAGCAGAAACTGTAGCAGCGTGTCAAACTCCTTGCCTCCGGAGGCAATGACTTGCGGGACGATGTTGACTTCTTGGTTGAACTCGGGACGCACATCGCGCTTATCCTTGCTGCGCACTTCACTATGTTCCAAGCGGATAAATGGAGTGTAGTAGGCGGTAACGCCTCCGAAGAGTTCGTGATGAAGTCGGCGGAAGGCATCTTCCGTATAGCCTTGTATGGGTGCAAAGTAAATGGGGTACACGATTCTCTTATTTGTTACGAGTTTCAATGACACAATCTTTGGGCGCGCGCTGGTTCTGGTCCAGTATAATCTCCCCAATCTCGTCAGCAATGATGTGGCCTGTCGTGGGGTTCTTGATGCTGACCACCCGTCCCTTTATCGTAGCCTCTACACTGCTGTACTCAAATGCCAGGTCTGCGTCGTCTCCCAGGGTGCAATCAATGAGCTTGAGATTCTCGGCGTAACAGAGGGGTTGCGTACCGGTGAGATGGCAACGCACGAAGGTCACGTTCTTGGAGTGCCAGGCCATGTACTCTCCATTGATTTCAGAGTCGTATACCGTAACGTTCTCGGCATTCCAGAAAGAGTCTTTCGAATTGATTATCGCGTGGTGAATCTCTACGTTGCGGGCATATTGGAAACTGTAGTTCCCGTCTTGGTGATAATCGCTTATTCGGATGTTGTGACTGTGCATGAAGAGATAGTCGGCATTGGCTATGCGGGAGTTGTGTATGTCTATGTGGTGACAGTTCCAGAAGGTCTCTTGTGCATCGGGCATATCCACGTTGTCAAGTTTCAGGTTCCAGCTGTCTCGGAACATTTTGGGAGCCAACTGCTTCGTGTTGGTCATAATCATGTCTGAACTGTACCAGGTAGACGAGCGTGCCGTAGGGGTGAAGAGGCAATGGTCTACTTCGAATCCATGCACGCACCAAAGGGTGTACTTTCCCTCAAAGGTGCAGTTTGTCGCTTTGATGTTCCGGCTTTCCTTCAGACTTGACTCGCCTACGTGAATGGTCACATGGTCTATGTGAAGGTCGTGAGAAGCATAGAGAGGACGTTCTCCTTCGAATTCTTTATGTTTTATTGTTTCCATAATTTTGTCTACATGTCAGATGTTTTTAATCCAGTGGCCGAATCGCAGCCGCAAGAGGAAGATGAATCCCCGGATGCAGAGTTCGATGCACATGGCAATCCATACACCTTTTAGTCCTAAGGAAGGTGCAAGCAAGAGTGCCAGCGAAATGCGTATGAACCAGATACTGCCCAGATTCATGCAACTTGGTATCATGGTGTTTCCGGCTCCGACGAAGATACCGTAGCTGACGATGGATGCGGCAAACATCGGTTCGGCAAAGGCTTCGATACGGAGAATCTCGGTTCCTAAAGTGATAATGTCCTGTTCGTTGGTCATAAACTGCATCATGAGTGGTGCGCAATAATACATCACAATGCCCATCAGTGCCATGATGCTTATTCCGACTGCGATGGTCAGTTGGGCAAACCGCTTGGTCAGGAACCTGCGTCCGGCACCGATGCTTTGTCCGACCAGTGTGGTTGCTGCTTCGGCAATGCCGTACCCGGGCATGTAGCATAATCCCTCGGTTGTGATGCCAAACGAATGAGCCGATAAGGCAATAGCACCGAATGGGGCAACGATTGTCGTGGTCATGATTTGTGCGCTACACATGACACATCGTTCCAGACCAACCGGAAAACCTATACGGAAAGCCTTGGACAGGCAGCCGGCAGTGGGCAGGAAGGAGCCTTTGTCTTTCAGTAGTGAAAGGTGGGGTGAGCGCAGGAATGCTCCTCTGAAGAGCAACACTACGACTACCAGTCGGGACAGCGCCGTGCCTAATGCAGCACCGGACACGCCGAGTCCGGCACCCCAAATCATAAACTCTGTATCTATGCCCATGAACCGGCATGTAACGGCGCGGGACGGGAAGATGAACAGAAAGTTGAAAAAGACATCCAGCACACACATCAGTACTCCCAGCATGCTGGGCAGTTGAATATTACCGCTGCAACGCAGCATGCTGCTTGAGAGGAAATAGTATTGCAGAACAGGTATGGTAAGCGTGAAGATGGCAAAATAACAGGTGGCGTCGTGCCAGATTTCCGGATTTCCTCCTAACCAATGGGGCAGATGCGGACTGATGATGATTCCCGTACATGTAACGAGCAAACTGATAATGGCAACGACAAAGATAGCCTGACGCGCCACTTGTCTGGCCTCGTCATCACGACCGGCACCCACGTAGTGAGCCACTTGTACGGCAAAACCTGTTGCAACGGCCGAACACAAGCCGCCAAGCAACCAGATGGTAGAGGAGACCAGACCTATCGAGGCTGACTCATTGGCACCCAGATGCCCCACCATCGACGCATCGATGTATTCCATAAAGACAGACGAAATCTGTGCCAGTATGGCCGGAATACTGAGTAAAATAGTTAGTTGTATCTGTTCCTTGAAACTAAGGTTCTCGCCTTTGCGTAGTTTTTGAAGCAAATTTTCGCTTGACTTCATGCTCCCGTCAGCTTTTCTTGAAGTAAGGTCTTACGCTTTTAAACCCAAAATCTAAACGACCGATTTGGGTGAAAGCGTTTGTAGATTGTTTTTAATTTTGTAATGGCGTGTGTCCTTATATTATTTGCAGTACTTCTGCAGGAGAGAGCCGGCTTGTTCGTCGCCCAGTTCTTTGGCTTTCTGAAGGAACTCGCACGCTTCTTTCTGGTGTTTTAACTGCAAGTGGGCAAGCCCCAGCAATCGGTAGGCTTCTGCATTGTTCGCGTCCTTTGCCAATACGTCTTGTGCGTTCTTAATGGCGTCTTCATTACGAGCCACACGCAGGTTGATGAGTGCTGACTGAATCAGGTAGTCTGTCGCATTCGGGTTCATCGTAATCGCACGGTCAATATCGTTGATGGCATTCTGGTATTGTCGTCCGAGCAGTGCGGCTTGTGAGCGGTAATAGAAGAAGAGGTCGTTTACTTGTCCGTTAACGGCTTTCTCGTATTCGTTATAGTCTAAGAAAGCCTGGCGGCCCAATCCCTTCTGCATCCTCAGCTGGGCACGTTCAAGCAGGAATGGAGCTGCGACAGATGTGTAGGGAGGTGTGAATTTTGCTATACAACTGTCAGCCAGAACTAACAACTCGTCAACAGGTTTCTCCAATGCTTCACTCACCTTTAAAATGTTGTAGAGGGTAGAAGTGCTGGCTATTTCGGAGCGGTTGACAATCTCGTATGAAGCCAATGAGGCTGCATAGTCTCCTTTGGCGTATTGGAGTTCGGCCAGCAGTTGAGTATAGACCGGCTGGTCTGTAATCTTGATGGCCTTGTTGATTTCGTTGATGGCTGTATCGTATGACCATCCTTTGTATGTTTTTTCTACGCCGGTCTGAACATAGGTATAGATAGTTTTTGCGCGGTTGAAGTATGCTTCGTCTTTTTTCTCTGCACAGGACAGACCTTTGTCGAGGTCTTCTTCAACAAGTGCCATAGACTCGTCTGTCTGGCTTGTGTATAGGTGTTGTGTAGCACGGCGGAAATATCCGTCCATGTTGTTTGGGAACTTATTGATAAAGTCATCCAGCATCTCCATGTATTTCTCTGGCGTTGTCAATGACGAAGCCATGTAAAGATAGGTCAGGGCTTCTTCTTCATTTGCCGGCAACTCCTTTTTGATGCCAATCTTCTGCAAGGACGGATTGCTGAAGGACAAGGCATTCATGCTGAGAGACTGGGCGAAGCGAGCATCTACCGCGTAGCAGATGGACAAGGTGTCTTTGCCTGATGATTTCTGGGCAAGACCGATGACTGCACCTTCTTCGTTGACAATCGGGCAGCTCACCATTTTCTCCTGCAATGCCAGGTTCAGCGTGTAGTAGGCATAATCTGTGTTCAGCGGGTCAATCTGCTTAATCTGTCCGGAGGTGAAAGAACGGTCTTTCTGCGTAGAATAGGGCAGCAGATAGATTTTAGTGTTTTCTGCTGCTTTTTCTGTGTACACAGGAAGAGAGACAAGCTTCTTCGGGTTTATACTTAACTTTACCTTGAAGTGCACGATGTCGTACATCTCGTTGGCTCCGATAATGGTGCTTACCTCTTGCTTGTTGCCATCAGGGGTAATGACCACAGCTTTCTGGGCTCCTTCAAATACGGCGTAATCGGATAACGCTTCTCCACCTTCATTGATGAAGAAACCATTGCCGCTGTGTAGGATGTTACCCTCTGCATCATACGAGATGATGGAGAAGACGGCATTCTTTGCTTTTTCTATCCATTTGGGTGTCTGTGCGAAACACCATGTGCATGAAACGAGCATGCAGTATAAGAGGAATATCTTTTTCATGTTTTATGTTTGTACTTATTTATCATTTAGACTTCATTCATCCTTCTTTGCTTGGTTTATTCTTCTTCTCCACGTTGGCGAATCACTTCGTAGATGAGAATTCCGGCTGCTACGGAGACGTTCAATGACTCGATGGTTCCTTTCATGGGAATCTTGACCCATTCGTCACAAAGCGCCAGATGTTCGTAGGCAACTCCTTTGTCTTCTGCGCCCATGATGAGGCAGAGAGGCTTGTCATACTCGCCTTTTGTGAAGTTGTAGTCACCTTTCTCTGTAGCAGCTACAAGGTGAAATCCGGAGTCTTTCAAGTAGTGAAGGGTGTTGGTAAGGTTCTGCTCGCGACAGACCGGAATCTTGTGTAGGGCACCTGCTGATGTTTTGATAGCGTCTGCATTGGCTGTGACACTTCCGTGCATGGGGATGATGATGCCATCTACTCCGGCACATTCGCAGGTGCGGGCAATGGCTCCAAAGTTACGGACGTCGGTAAGTCCGTCCAGCATCACGAGGAAAGGTGTTTTGCCCTCTTCATAAAGCAATGGGACAATTTGTTCCACCTGCTGGTAGGAAACAGCCGATGTATAGGCGATGACTCCCTGATGATTGCCTCTTGTAATGCGGTTCAACCGTTCGATGGGTACACGTTGAACTGGAATCTTCGTGCCTTTTACAGCGGCGAACAACTCTTTAGACAACTCGCTTTGTATGTCTTTCTTGATGAGGATTTTGTCTATGTCCTTGCCGGCTTCAATAGCTTCAATGACAGCTCTGACACCGAAAATCATCTCGTTTTTTACTTCCATTATGATTTGTTTTGGTTGTTATGAAGCAGTTCTCTTGCGTTTGTCAGGGCTGCTTCTGTTAGTTTTGCGCCGGAGAGCATGCGGGCTATCTCTGTCACGCGCTCTTCCATGCTTAAACAGCGGATGTGACTGTTTGTCTCTGTGTCGTTATCTTCTTTGTAGACTAAATAATGTGTTTCTCCTTTTGATGCAATTTGAGGGAGGTGGGTGATGCTTATGACTTGGCTGTTATGCCGGGCCATCTCTTGCATAGACTCTGCCATGTGGTCGGCAATCTCGCCTGAGACTCCTGTGTCTATCTCGTCAAAGATGATAGTTGGTAGATTGGTGGCACCTGCAATCATTGCTTTGATGCAGAGCATGACACGTGCTATTTCTCCACCGGAGGCAACGTCAGAGATGGGTTGCAATGCTCCCTTTTTATTGGCAGAGAAAAGGAACTCAATCTTGTCCATGCCATTGGGCGTGGCTTCTTGCGTAGGGGTTATGTCTACCACAAACTGTACGTTGGGAATGCCCAAGGGAAGCAGTCGCCCGGTGAGTTCTTGTTCTATTGCTTGGGCGGCTTTTTTTCGGATGGAGGTGAGGGCCTGAGCTTTTTCCATCAGCAGGGCATGCAACTCCTTGACGCGGCTTTTCAGCGTCTCAATCTGTTCGCTGTTCCCACAGATGCTATTCAGACGTTCTTGCAACTTGTTTCTTAACGTTATCAGTTCCTCAACCGTTTCAGCGCCATGTTTCTTTTGCAGGGTGTAGATTGTGTCTAAGCGTTCTTCAATAGCTTCAAGCCGTTGCGGATTGAATGCTATCTCCTCCGCCTGCGATGAGATGTCACAGGCTATGTCTTTCAACTCGATGTAGCAGCTGTTCAAGCGGTTGTAGAAGTCTATGGCCGGTTGGTACAGGTCTTTGATTCCTTCTATAGCCGAGAGGCTGTCTTTCAACTTGCTCAGGATGGCGTATTCGTCATTGTCCAGTCTCTCTGCTGTTCCGAAGAGTGCCGACTTGATTTCTTCAGCGTGACTCAGCATGGCCTGTTCTTCTTCCAGGGATTCTTGCTCACCCTCCTTGAGGTTGGTTTCCTCCAGTTGGTCGAATTGAAATTGGAGGAAATCCTGTTCCTGTTTGTCTTTTTGGGCTTGTTCTTCCAGTTCCTTTATCTCGGTGCGGAGTTTTTGCCATTGTTTGTACAAGTCAGCATATTCATTCAGTATCATAGCGTCGCCTGCCAGTGTGTCTACGACATGTAGCTGAAAATCTTCTTTGCCAAGCAACAGGTTGCGGTGCTGTGAATGGATGTCGACCAGCAGTTCTCCTAAGTCGCGCATCTGTGAGAGCTGTACGGGCATGTCGTTGATGAAGGCCCGACTCTTCCCGTTGGCGTATAGCTCCCGTCGTATGATGCACTCGTCGTCATACTCCAATTCTTTCTGTTCGAAGAAATGCTGCAGGTTGTAGTTTGCAATGTCAAAATGGGCTTCTATGGTACATTTAGATGCTCCGCTACGGATAGCCCGTATCTCGGCTCTTTGTCCGAGCAGTAGTCCGATAGCTCCCAATATGATGGACTTTCCCGCACCTGTTTCGCCGGTTATGACCGAAAACCCTTGACTTAGGTTTAGGTCAAGTTCGTCAATGAGGGCGTAGTTCTGTATAAAAAGCGACTGTAGCAACTTCTGGAGGCGGTTATGGTTTTACAAGTGTTCTAAGGCGTATTTTGGTCAGCATGGCTTTGGTGTTCAGCGTGAAGTCATTGCCGATAATCCATCCGTAATAACCCGGGTCCCGACGCAATACGTCTTCTACAGGCTGGCCTTTGTACTTGCCGAAGTTGAAGATTTCGACTCCTTGTTCATTGTATATCATGCGTCCTGCAAAGTCTACGTTGCGTGAGAAGCTGGAATAGTCGGAGAGGAATTGCACGTCGTTCTTCAGTACGTCTGGATAACGGTCAAGCTGTGCTTTGAGTACGTCGTAGGTGGCTCGTGTGTCGGCCAGTGCGGAGTGTGCATCTTCCAGGTTCTTTCCACAGTAGAATTTGTAGGCGGCAGACAGGGTTCGTTGTTCCAGTTTGTGATAGATTACCTGCACATCGACAAATTTCTTTCGTCCCAAGTCGATGTCAACGCCTGCGCGAAGAAATTCCTCGGCCAAGACAGGTATGTCGAAACGGTTTGAGTTGAAACCGGCCAGGTCGCATCCTTCCATGTCGTTGGCGATGTTTTGTGCCACTTGTTTGAATGTGGGACAGTCGGCCACGTCTTTGTCATAGATGCCATGTACGGCCGACGCTTCTGCCGGAATGGGAATTGTCGGGTTGATGCGCATGGTCTTGGATTCTTCGTTACCGTTCGGGTAGACCTTGATGTAGCAGATTTCAACAATTCTGTCGGTGTTGATGTTGGTGCCTGTTGTCTCAAGGTCAAAAAATATGATGGGGTTCTTTAGTTTCAGTTCCATAGAACATGGGTGGGTGATTTCGTTCGGCTTTTCTTGAATGAAATGTTTTTCAGCGTTCTGGTTTCTGTGTATGTACGTAGCCTTTTCAGTCGTTAAGCATCATTGGCATGAGCAGCATCAGGAGGTCTTCGTTCTCGTTCTGTTCGGATGGGATGATGACACCTGCGCGTGACGGGTCTGCCAATTGGAAGATGACTTCACTTGAGGGAATGTTGTTCAGGATGTCGATGAGGAACGAAGACTTGAAGCCGATGCTCATCTCGTTGCCATTGTACTGACAGATGAGGCTTTCTTCGGCCGATGTGGAGAAGTCTATGTCTTGTGCTGATACGACAATCTGGTCCGGCAACAGCCGCATCTTTATCAGACTGCTTGCCTGTGAGGAGAAGATGGAGACACGACGAAGGACTCCAATCATCATCTGCCGGTCAACGGTTATCTGATAGGGGTTGTTCTGTGGGATGACAGAGTTGTAGCTAGGGTAGCGGCCGTCAATCAGGCGACAGATAAGACTAAACTCTGTCGATTCAAACGAGGCGAAGCGTTCGTCGAAGGCTATGGAAATGTTTCCTTGCTCTTTGGCAAGGAGGTTCTTGAGTAGTGAGGCCGGTTTCTTGGGCAGAATAAACGACTTGCGCTCTTCCAGGCCGGTTGTCAGGAGAGACTTGCTGCGAACCAACTTATGGCCGTCTGAGGCAACGAAGGTAACGGCGTCGGGCTCGAAATCAAAGAATAGGCCGTTCATGACAGGACGAAGTTCGTCGTCAGCAGCAGCAAAGAGGGTTCGGTTTATTTCGTTCAGCAACATGCTGCCTTCCAAGGATACTTGTGTATTCTGGTCGTTCATCGGGACCTCCATCGGGTAGGCATCTGGGTCTTGTCCAACCAAGTTGTAGATACCGTTCAGGTATTTCACGTTGATAGCCAGTGTCTCTGTGTCGATGTCAAACTGAAGTGGCTGTTCCGGAATCTCCTTCAAAATGTCGAGCATGGTCTTGGCCGGAATGGCAAATGTGCCGTCCATATCGTTTTCGGTCGTCTCCACTTTGGTCTGAACTACGTTTTCGGTGTCAGATGCAGTAATGGTTAGCACGCCTTGGTGGAGCTCGAAGTAGAAGCAATCCAGGATGGCCATGGTGTTCTTGGCGTTGATAACACGGCTGATAGCCTGCAAACGGGTTGATAAGGATGAACTGGAAACTGTGAATTTCATTTTGTAGCTTGTTAGTTTTGTTTGTCTTATAACTGCACAAAGTTAGCAAATATATCACTCCCTAAAAAAGAATTCGTCAAAAAAGAATAGATGATGATTGAATTTTGACGGAAAGAATATACCTTTGCAATCCATCCAAGAGGCAAATTATAACAGTCAATCATATAATCATGGAATTTACAGGAAAAATTATCGCAGTTCTTCCGGAACGCAAGGGTGTGTCACGCAATGGTAATGAGTGGTGTGCACAGGAATACGTCATCGAAAGCCAAGAGCAGTATCCTAAGAAGATGTGTTTCGAGGTGTTTGGTCAAGAAAAGATTTCAAGTTTCAATATACAGATAGGCGAGGAGTATAAGGTTTCATTTGACATTGATGCCCGTCAGTGGAACGACCGCTGGTTTAATTCTATCCGTGCCTGGAAGGTGGAGCGTGCTACTTCCAATGCATCGGCTGATGCAGTGGCGCCTGCTCCGTTCATTGCTCCGGAACCATCTCCGGTTCAGTTTGACGCAACGCCTTCGTCTACAGACGATCTTCCGTTCTGACGGTATGTGAACATCATACAAAAAGAGGGATGGCTTGGCCGTCCCTCTTTTTTGTTGGGGACGGTCTGATTTTTGTCTGACGACGGAAGATTATTTTTCGGACAACGGAGACAACCGTTTGCAGGGTTGTCTTCGTTGTCGTTTTTATTTTCAGAGAGTGTGGACAACGGAGGATAACTTCTCCCTTGCTCGCTTAAATGGCGTATGGTGCTCCGTGCTGCCGGTATTTCCCTTCTCTTGTTCCGACAGTGGGGACGATGGGGGACAGTCCCCTGCATGGGTTTCACCCTTGCAAGGGTACATCCCATTGTTCGTATTACAAAACTTTTTTCAAGAAAAATTTGCAAAACTATTCCATCTCGCTCCCTCTGCCCCGTGTCGGGAACCGCCGGACGGTGTGCCACCGGCCTTTGTCAATGGTCAAACCTCCTCCGCACACCTGCCAGAACGTCTGCCACATGAGCAAACACGCCCAGCGCGTGTGTAAATCATCTCTGTCTGGTGACAAACACGCTTTACACATGTGTAAATGAAGTTTGTCACCCCGGCAAACATTCCCGTCACGTGTGTAAATACCGTCCGTCACCCCGACAAACATTCCTGTCACGCGTGTAAATGCCTTCTGTCACCCTGCCATACACCATTTTCACACGTGTAAACTCTCTTTGTCACC
>JAQXZK010000203.1 GCA_029227175.1 Bacteroidales bacterium
TACGTGAGTTCGGGATAAGAAATCGTGTAAGTGAATGTCAATATTTAACGTAAGTTCGACGAATGATAAAACAAGCAACAATCGCTATGAACACCGAAGACAGAATTACCAGGAGAAGGACTGCAAAATATCTGCACCATCTTCTGCTGGGTAGCGAAATCCTTCATCTGTGCCAACTGCAACTCGGTGGCGGAACTTGCAGACTTGTTCAGGTACTTCTCCAGGTGGATGCGGTTTGAACTGGAGTTGATGGTGAAGTATTCGTTGCTTCTGCTGCCATACTTTCCTGAGATGCCTCTGATGCTGTCGATTGGCGTAATACGTGCCATGTTTGTTTTTCCTCAAAGCCAGCGCAGAGGTAGAGTCTGCCGACCATTTGTATGCCGTTGAGGACGGTGTTAGTTTTACAATCGGATTCAACGGGCGACCATTTCCGAGCCTCACCGGGCCCTCAAAGGCTCCTCAATGAGTCCTCATCGCTCCTCATCGCGGAGACTGATGAATATCCCGTCTGAATCACACCAGCAAAGGTACGGCTCTTTCCGAGCGTATGGATAAGTTGTCCCGAATTGCGTGAAGGTGTAAGGTGTAGGGGGCCTCAACCATAACCCATAAACCGTAAACCATAAAACCTCACCCCCCCAAAAAAAACTTACACCTCTTACAGTTTGCAGATGACAGGATTTGCCCATAAGACGAGGGTCAAAAATTTAAATATATATATTTACTTCTTTATGGCGGATGGCAGTCTCAAGTTTGGAAATCTGTCAACTGTAAGAACTGTCAGGAATCAGACATTGACATGAGTATATTAGAAATCAGGCATTGTCGTGCGTATAGTTGATGCCCTTCAGTCCGTTCAACATTTCCCGATAGTCCCTATCTAAAACGGTCATTAGACAGCAAATAGGTTCGTTCTGATCATTTTTTTATACTCCAAAAATTAGTACCATTCGTCATTTAAGCCCAAATTGACCAATTAGATTCGGATTTGTCTATATCCGTGTCATGTTGCAACCACTTCATCGATGACATAGCGGACTCTGTCAAGATGAAGTGGTTGCAAGATAGCACGGAGAGATGAAAATGGGCCAGAATGCATCTGACTCCAGCGGCAAAAGAATCTATCTGCGATCTATTGACTGATTTGGGTTTTATTTGAGGATGTCATCTGCCAATGCTTCAAGAGCAGGGATATCAGCCTCTTTCATTACACCACGAAGGGTGACGGTAGTCCCTTTGAGGGTGATGTCCTTCATCTCTTCGAGCATCTGTTTCATTACTCGACCGGCAGTCGGTGCCCAACTACCGTTCTCGATGATGGCCACTTCACGGTTTTGCCAGTTTTTGATATGCAGATGGTGCAGGAAATCGTACATGGGTGGGAAGAGTCCGGCATCGTAGCTTGAGGCGGCAAGGATGACTTTGCCATATCTGAAGGCATCTTCGATGGCTTCGGCCTGGTCCTCACGGCAGAGGTCTGTGATGGCCACTTTCTTGCATCCTTTGTCGCGCAGGATGGTGGCCAGTTTCTCGGCGGCATACTTGGTGCATCCGTGTATGGAGGCATGAGCGATGAATACGCCCTCTGTCTCTACACCGTACGAACTCCAGATGTTGTACAGGCGAATGGCTTCGTCTTTCCCCTCACCACTGAGTAGTGGACCGTGCAAGGGCAGTATTTGGTCAACTTCGAGGGTGGAGATTTTCTTCATCAAGACAGAGACGGGAGAACCGTATTTTCCGCAGATGTTGAAGTAGTATCGGCGAGCCTCGCATGCCCAATCGTCAGGGTCTGCATCGATGACGCCAAACTTACCGAATGCGTCAGCACTGAAGAGTACTTTCTCCTTGGAGTCATAGGTTACCATCACTTCCGGCCAGTGAACCATCGGAGCCATGTAGAAGGTGAGTTCGTGGGTGCCTAAGGAAAGCGTTTCGCCTTCCTTGACAGCCTTGATGCGTGAGGCAAAGCTACAATTCGGGAAGTAGAGAGGTATCATGGTCTGTGCTTTAGCGGAACAGATGATGGTCATGTCTGGATACATGGCCATTACCTCACTGATGCCGCTTGAGTGGTCGGGTTCGAGGTGATGTACCACGAGATAGTCGGGCTTACGGCCTTCTAAGGCTTCTGCCAGACTTACTTTCCAGGACTCCATGGTGCGCTTGTCCGAGGTGTCCATGATGGCTACTTTCTCGTCTATAATCACAAACGAATTATAGCACATGCCCTCCGGGGTTTTGTACTGGGACTCGAAAAGAGGTGTGTCGACATCGTCCTGGCCGATGTACTTGATTGTTGGGGCTATTGTTTTCATTGTATGATTTGTTTTTTTATGGTTTACAAAGGTAGTATTTATCCGAGATTTGTGGAGGTATGTATATATATTTTTTTTTAGGAAACAAGAAAGGCTGCGCACCTGGTGTGGATTGCGCAGCCTCTTTATTAAGAGTAGTAAGACATTCTAAAAAATGATGTCTGAATTTGGTTCTCATTTGATTTCCCAACCCAAGGCACTGGCTCCGAGTACGGCAGCATCAGCATCTTTTAGCTCGGACATGAGGAGTTTGGCCTTTCCTTTGTAGATGGCCAGGACATTCTCGTCAATGGCTTTCTGGATAGGCTTGAAGATGAGGTCACCACTCTTTGCTAATCCACCGAAGAGGATGATGGCTTCCGGACTGGAGAACGCGATGAAGTCAGCCAGTGCTTCGCCGAGGATGGTACCGGTGAACTCGAATATCTGGTTGGCAACGGCATCACCCATCACCGCAGCTTCATAGACGTCTTTAGAGGTAATCTGGTCGGCCGGGATTTCACGCAGTTTGCTTTCGGCCTGAGTCGTTTCCAATATCTCGCGGGCTGTGCGTGCCACACCTGTAGCAGAACAATAGGCTTCCAGACAACCCTTACGTCCGCAGCCACAGATACGTCCGTTATTGCCACGTCTTACGATGACATGTCCCAACTCTCCGGCAAAGCCATCATGTCCGTAGACCATTTCACCGTTGATTACAATACCAGAACCCACTCCGGTTCCCAAGGTTATCATGATGAAGTTTTTCATGCCGCGAGCGGCACCATAAGTCATTTCACCGATAGCTGCCGCATTGGCATCGTTGGTGAGTACGGTGGGGATGCCCAGACGTTCGGTGAACATATCTGCCAGGTGAATGATGCCTTTCCATGGAAGATTCGGCGCAAATTCTATGGTACCACTATAGAAGTTACCGTTAGGAGCACCGATACCGATGCCCTTAATTTTGTCTACACCGCCGTTTGCTTCAATAAGTGGAAGCAGATTGGAACAGACAGTGTTCACATAGTCATCTATTTCCAAGTAATCTTGAGTTTTGATTGAGCCGACAGACAGGATGGTTCCACGTGCATCGACAATACCAAAAACGGTATTGGTACCACCTATATCAATGCCTACTACGTAGGGCTTTTCCATGTTTGTAACCATGTGTTTGATTGATTTAAAGTTAAAAAGATTATCTATAGATAGCACAAAAGTGGTGAAGAAAAACGAAATTTACAAGCGAAAGGCGTAAAAAAACTTCTACATCTTTTATTTCGTTTTGCCTCACCACCTCGTGTGGCTCGCGGTAGCGCCTCGGAAAAGAGAAAAGGGGAGAATTTATAGCACGTTGCGGAAACGGGTGATAAAGTCGTCGGCCTGTTCTTTAGTCAGGCATAGAGGCGGAAGTAGGCGAAGCACATTGATACCGCTGCATCCGGTGAAACAATGCTGTTCCTTCACCAGGCGGTTTCTTATCTCTTTATAGGGCTGGTCGAGTTCAATGCCAATCATCAGGCCGCGTCCACGCACATCGACGACATGAGGCAACTGTTCGGAACGGAGTCTGTTCATCAGGTAGTTGCCTACTTCGGCTGCATTGTCGACCAGATGTTCTTCTTCCATTACGTCGAGCACAGCCAGGGCTCCTGCACAGGCCAGATGATTCCCGCCAAAGGTTGTTCCCAACTGTCCATAGACGGGGGTGAATTTGGGCGAGATGAGCAATGCACTCATGGGGAATCCATTGGCAATTCCCTTGGCTACGGTGATGAGGTCTGGGGTGACGTTCAGGTATTGGTGGGCAAAGAACTTGCCAGAACGTCCGTAACCACACTGAATCTCGTCACAGATGAGTACCGTGTTGTATTGGTCGCACAAGCGGCGGAGCCCCTGCATGAAGTCGGCTTCAACCAGACGAATGCCACCTACGCCTTGTATACACTCAATGATGACGGCACATACATCGCCCTTCTCTATCTCCATCTTCCAGGCCTCGAGGTCGTTTATCGGGAGATAGGTCACATGGTTGTTTGCGTTAATCGGAGCGATAATCTTGGGGTTGTTGGTCGCCTCTACGGCTAATGACGTGCGGCCGTGAAAAGCTTTCTCCAAAGACAGGATGCGGGTGCGACCATTGTAGAAGGATGCCAGTTTGAGGGCGTTTTCATTGGCTTCTGCTCCAGAATTAATCAAGAACAGCTGGTAGTCTTCGTAGCCGGAAATCTTGCCCAGTCGTTCGGCTAATTGCCGTTGCAAGGGATTCTGTACAGAGTTACTATAGAAACCCATCTTCTGGAGTTGTCGGTACATCTCCTCTATGTAATGAGGGTGGGAATGTCCTATGCTGATGACGGCATGCCCTCCGTAAAGGTCAAGATACTCCTGGCCTTTGTCGTCCCACACCGTACAGCCTTTGCCGTGGTCAATGGCAATGTCAAAAAGTGGGTAAACGTCAAATAAGTTCATTGTTGGTTTAGTTTTTTTCAGAAGGCACTTGGTTTGAGTTTCAAGCCTGTAGTTTCCTCCAGATTAAACAAAAGATTCATGTTATGGACTGCCTGACCGCTCGCCCCTTTGAGCAGATTGTCGATGCAGGAAACAATGAGTAGTTTGTGGCCGTGCTTTTCAAGATGGAGCAGGCATTTATTCGTGTTCACTACTTGTTTGAGATCAATGTTTTTCTCGACAATATGCGTGAAGGAATCTTTCGCGTAGTAGTCGCGATACATTTGTATCAACTCCGGAAGTTCACTGTCTGTATGCACCACTAACGTTGCAAATATACCGCGTGCAAAGTCACCACGATAGGGGATGAAATCTATCTCGCTGTTGAAGTCAGGTTGCAACTGCCTTAGTGAGCGCATGATTTCAGGAACGTGTTGGTGTTCGAATGCCTTGTATATGCTTATGTTGTTGTTCCTCCAACTGAAGTGGCTTGTTGCCCCGGGTTTTACGCCGGCTCCGGTAGAGCCTGTGATGGCGTTCACACTGATGTCTCCTTTCAGCAAATGGTTCTTGGCCAGGGGAAGCAGTCCTAACTGGATGCATGTGGCAAAGCATCCCGGGTTGGCAACGTGTTTGGCAGAGCAGGTGGCACGTCGATTGAGTTCGGGTAGTCCGTAGACAAAATCATGCTCTCCTTCCAGACGATAGTCCATGGAGAGGTCTATGATTTTCAGGTCTTCGGGAATCTGATGGCTGTCAAGAAACTTCTTGGTGTCGCCATGAGCTGTGCAGAAGAACAACACATCGATATCGCCCAAAGGCAGTTGGTCGGTAAACACCAGGTCTGTCTCGCCATAAAGCCCTTCGTGTACGTCAGTCACCCTGTTGCCAGCGTTGCTGCTACTGTTGACAAATACAATCTCGGTTTCAGGATGGATAAGCAAGAGGCGAAGCAGTTCGCCTGCTGTATATCCCGCACCACCGATAATTCCAACTCTAATCATGTTTTTTTCAGCGATGTTTATTGTTCGGGTGCTAACAGCCACAACAGAATATAGGCAAGCAATCCTACTCCGTAGCCGCATACCAGTATAATGAAGGCGATGCGAACCAACAGGGAATCAATGTTGAGGTATTCTGCCAATCCGGCACAAACACCGGCAATTTTACGATCTCTCTTTGAACGGAAGAATTTTTTCATATCAGGAATAAAATTAATGGTTATCTTTCTTCGTTAGGGTGTACGGAATAGTAAGCACGCAGTGGGGTGGCGGATACTTTGATGAAACCTTTGGCGTCTTCGGAAGTCCATGCCTTGGCTGTCTCGCCATATTCTCCCAGTTTATTGTGCACCAAGTCATCCGGCGTGTCGCAACCCACGGTCTGGAAACTATATGGGCGGAGTTCAAGGGTTACAATACCGTTTACGTTGCGTTGTGAGCTGGTCAGCATCGCTTCGATATCCGGCATGACAGGCTCTAGATACTGACTCTCGTGCAGGAACATACCGTACCAGTTGCTTACCTGGTCTTTCCAGTATTGCTGCCACTTGGACAGGGTGTATTTCTCAAGGAAGCGGTGTGCTGAGATAATCAGCATGGGAGCAGCAGCTTCAAAGCCTACACGACCTTTGATGCCGATGATAGTGTCTCCTACGTGGCAGTCACGACCGATGGCATAACTCGCACCGATTTTCTCCACTTCCTGAATGGCCTGAATCTTGTCTTCATACTTCACACCATTCACGCTGCATAGCTCGCCTTTCTCAAAACCGAGTGCAAGAATCTCCGTTCCGCTCTTGGTCGGGTGCTTGAGGTAGGCACTCTCGGGAAGACCCTGTTTGCTGTCCAGGATCTCTCCTCCGCAGATAGATGTTCCCCATATACCTACGTTGTAGCTATACTTCAACTTGGTAAAGTCGGCATTGAACCCGTTTGCATTCAGGTAGTCTACTTCTTCCTGACGACTCAAGTTGTAGTCACGTGTCAGAGTGATGATTTCTACGCCCGGAGCCATTACTAGGAAAGTCATGTCAAAGCGGATTTGATCGTTGCCGGCACCTGTTGAGCCATGTGCGATGGCCTGAGCTCCAATCTCGTTGGCATAGCGCGCAATGGCGATAGCTTGAAAAATGCGTTCGGAAGAAACGGATATCGGGTAGCAGTTGTTGCGAAGTACATTTCCAAATACCATGTATTTCAGACTCTTTTCATAGTATTCTTGCGTTACGTCTAGGGTAACGTACTTTGTGGCACCCAGCTTGTACGCGTTTTCTTCGTTGGTCTTCAACTGCTCGGCACTGAAACCGCCAGTGTTGGCACATGCTGCGTGTACCTCATAGCCTTTTTCCTTTGCCAAATACATTACGGTGTAAGAGGTGTCCAGACCTCCGCTGAATGCCACTACAATTTTTTTCTTTTCTGCCATATTTCAAATGATTTGATTATACCTGTTTTTATATAAGATTTCTTTCTACAACGGTTCTCATAATTTTCTGGAATACCTCCATCGAAGTCGGTTCTCCTTTGTGCTCTTTAGGGTCGTACAACATGCCTGTACAGATGCAGTATTTGCGCCCTGTCCTAACCAGTACATCATGATTGCAGCAGCCTTCGCATCCTTTCCAGAAGGCCTCGTCATCGGTCAGGTCGGCAAATGTTACGGGTAGGTATCCTAAGGCTGTGTTCATTTTCATCACTGCCGCACCACTTGTCAGAGAGAAGATCTTGGCTTCTGGCCAGCGGACACGCGCCAGAGTGAACGTATGGTCCTTGATGCGCTTGGCAACACCCATCTTTTGATAGGATGGATGCACAATCAGGCCCGAGGTCGTGACGTAATGCTTGTTCCCCCATGTCTCAATATAGCTGAAGCCGGCAAACTTGTCTCCGTCTAGGGCTATGATGGCCTTTCCTTCTTTCATCTTGGTTGCCAGATAATCGTGTGTACGTTCTGCGATACCGGTACCACGTTTCTTGGCTGCTTCGCGAATGGTATCTAAGATAGTGTCGACGTAAACCTCGTGGCTTGCATCTGCTACTAATATGTCAATCTGTTTTTCTGATTCCATTACTTTCCAATGTTTGGTATGAGTTTTGATAAGAAATTGGTAACATCTTTGTGACTCTCCTTCTCGTGAAGCACCAGTAGGATGGTGTCATCACCGGCTATTGTACCTAAGATGCCGCTATACTCATGTTTGTCGATGTCGTATGCCATACTGCTTGCATAACCGGGGCGCGTGCGGATAACGGCAACGTTGCCGGAAAACTGCAAGGACAGGAAACCGCTTTTCATCAACATCTCTGTGGCTGTCTGTTCTGATGCTTTCTTATAAAGTATACTGTTTGGAAGCACGTAGACATACTTGCCTGCCATATTGGACGCTTTGGCAATCTTAAGTTGTTTCAGGTCGCGTGACAAGGTGGCTTGCGTTACCTCAAAACCTTCATAACTTAAGGCCTGCAAGAGCTCTTCCTGTGAACGGATGTCTTTGCTTGAAACAATCATTTTTATTGTCTCTAATCTGTTCGATTTCCTTTTCATATTGTATATTTATACTTTTAAAAGAGGACACAAAATTACATATTAATTTATTTTCTCTGTTAAAAGTCTTCTGTTTTTTTCAGAAAGGACGCAAATTTATTGCATATATGCAGAATAGATGCATAAAAACTGTCTCACTTATTTCCCTAACTGCTGTTTTATTGTTTCCTTTCGGGTGGAAAAGGCGTGCGGTTGCCGAATCTAAATGGCAGTTTTTGGTTTATATTTGATAATATCGGTGAGCGATGATATAGGCAAATCGGCTTCGAAAAGATGCTGACATTTCGCGAGAAAGTGTCAGCCCTAATTTCCCGGTCACTAAAGTTTTACTGGACAGCAAAAATTTGATAATAAATGTGTACTTTTGACCGTTTTTTTACGAATAAAAATGCAACAAATGGGTACAAATACAAATAAAAACGCCTTTGCGAGCAAGATGGGAGCCATTCTGGCAGCCGCAGGTTCTGCGGTAGGACTTGGAAATGTGTGGCGCTTCCCTACAGAGACAGGATTGAATGGTGGTGCTGCTTTCATCCTCATCTACGTGTTGTTTATGCTTTTGCTCGGTGTTCCAGTTATGATTTCTGAGTTTGTAATAGGTCGTTACAGCCAGAAGTCGGTATCGGAATCTTTTTATAGCATGAGCGGTGGAAAGAATGCCTGGAGATACATGGGCTTGATTCCAATGTTCTCCTCGTTCTTGGTGCTGAGTTATTATGCTGTGGTGGCGGGATGGACACTCGAATATGCTTTCCAGGCCGCTGTGAATGGTTTTGCTGGCAAGGAGGTGACCCAGTATGCTGTTGATTTTGTCAATTTCTCGTCAAATCCCGTACAGCCACTTATTTGGATGGGATTGATACTTGCCATTACGTGTGTTATCGTGGCATTAGGCGTGCAAAAGGGAATCGAACGAGGTAGTAAAATAATGATGCCCGTATTGTTCGTTTTCTTGGTTATACTGGCTGTATGCTCGCTTTCTCTTCCCAATTCATCGCAGGGTTTGATGTTCCTGTTGAAGCCGGATTTCAGTAAGGTAACCGCTCAGACCGTACTCTCGGCCATGGGGCAGGCATTCTTCTCTTTGAGTGTAGGCTTGTGCTGCTTGTGCACCTATGCCTGTTATTTCCGCAAGGATGTAAATCTTGTCAAAGATGCAACGAGTGTGGCCTCCATAGATACCTTGGTAGCATTATGCTCGGGGTTCATTATCTTTCCTGCGGTGTATTCGATTCAAGGTTTGCAGCCTGACGCTGGACCGTCACTTGTTTTCATTACCCTTCCTAGCGTTTTCCAGCAGGTGTTTGGAGACATGCCAGTGCTTGCTTACGGCTTTTCTCTCATGTTTTATCTATTGTTGGTCGTAGCGGCTTTGACCTCCTCCATCAGTATGTTGGAAATGGGAACGGCCTATTTCCAGGAGAAATTTCATGTCAGCCGGGTGAAGTGTGCTATCGGCGTCACATGCGTCTGTTTTGTCTTGGGTACGGCTTGTTCATTGTCCTTCGGTGACTGGAGCTATGTGAAAGTATTTGGCATGGGATTCTTCGACCTCTTTGATTATCTGGTGGCCAAGTTTATCATGCCCATTGGTGGTTTGCTGGCTACGTTCTTCGTCGGTTGGGTGGTTGACGAACAGGTGTTGAAGAGTGAGTTGACCAATGGAGGAACCGTTTCTCAACCGCTTTATAGGGTGATTCGTCTGCTGGTGCGTTATTTAACTCCGATTTGTATCCTGCTTATCTTCTTCAGCGAGTTAGGATTCTTCTAAAGGGCAAAAAGAAAGGCGGAACCTTATGAGAGATTCCACCTCTTTTTTTATGATGCTTCTGTAAGCGCGAGAAGTTTCTTATTTCTTTTGCTTTTTACTTGCAATCTCTTCTATCACCTTCATAATCTGCTGGCCGATTTCTTCTGCAGCTTCGGGTGAAAAGCCTTCACTATATACACGGATGATAGGCTCTGTGTTACTCTTGCGCAGGTGTACCCATCTGTCAAAGAAGTCAATCTTCACGCCATCGATGTCGTTAATTTCTTCGTCCTTGTATATTTCTTTCACGCGGGCGAGGATAGCATCCACGTCTGTATCCGGAGTCAATTCTACTCGGTTCTTAGCCATATAATATGCCGGGTATTTCTTGCGGAGTTCGCTGACCTTGATCTTCTCATGTGCCAGATAACTGAGGAATAAAGCAATACCAACCAGTGCGTCGCGTCCGTAGTGGCTTGCAGGATAGATAACTCCACCATTACCTTCACCACCGATGATAGCACCAACCTCTCTCATCTTGGTTACTACGTTTACTTCACCTACGGCAGAGGCAAAATATTTCTGGCCGTAGCGGTTGGTCACGTCACGAAGTGCGCGGGTAGAACTGAGGTTTGAGACAGTGTTTCCACGTGTATGCTTCAAAACGTAGTCGGCACAGGTAACCAGTGTATATTCCTCTCCGTACATAGAACCGTCTTCACAGATAATAGCCAGACGGTCAACATCCGGGTCAACGACAAATGCTACATCGGCAACGCCTTTCTTCATCAAGTCCATGATTTCGCCAAGGTTCTTCTCCAGAGGCTCAGGATTGTGTTGGAAGTTACCTGTAGGCTCTGTATAAAGACGTACGATGTGGTTCACACCAAGTTGAGAAAGCAATTGCGGGAGAATGATGCCGCCGACAGAGTTTACAGTATCGATGGCTACCCGGAAATTAGCCTTGCGAATGGCATTAACGTCAACCAACGGCAGTGCGAGAATGTTGTTGATATGCTTCTGGTCGTATGAGAAGTCCATATGTGCCGTGCCTAAATTTTCAACATCGGCAAATTCAAATTCTTCGGCCTCGGCAATGCGGAGTACCTCGTTTCCTTCTTCCTTGTTCAGGAACTCACCTTTTTCATTGAGGAGTTTCAGAGCGTTCCATTGTTTAGGATTGTGTGAGGCTGTCAAGATGATACCACCGCTAGCACCCTCCATCGTAACAGCCAATTCTGTTGTCGGGGTTGAGGCTAAACCGATGTTGATGACATCCCAGCCCAATCCGATTAAGGTACCTTCTACAATATCCTTCACCATCTCGCCTGAAATACGAGCATCGCGACCAATGACAATTTTGTTGTTCTTGACTGAACAAGTTTTGCGGATGAATGTGGCATACGCAGCGGTGAACTTAACGATGTCAAGAGGATTCAAGCCTTCACTCGCTTTGCCTCCGATGGTTCCGCGGATTCCTGAGATAGATTTAATTAGTGTCATATTTTTAGTTTTAAGTAACCGTTATTTGTAGATTTGAAGTTTTGCGAGGTCATAATAGTATGGCGTAACATACTGCTGCGCCGTAGAGTGTCCCATTTTCGACGGTACAATAAGACGGACATGAGCCATGTTGCGCACATAGGTAAATGGAAGCAACCATCCTGCTGGAACAGTGGTGCCGCGATAACTGAGCATGCTTCCTTCTGTGAATATACCTGCAATTGAACTTGAGGTGACAGTATATTTAAACACGTCAACAGTTTGCGGATCGGCAATGTTGCTCATGATGGTGTCGCCGGTTTCAACATCAACTTCGGAATAACGAACAAGGATGAGGTCGTTGGCTTTTACTGTGTCGTTGACATTTTCTACCCCTTTGCTGACAATCTGCATATAAACTCCGCTGGCCAATTGGACATATTCGTTTTTGTCCAAATTGGTCATAGAATCTTGGGCGTGGAAATCAGACTGGGTAATAACGTTGATATTATGTTTTTCAATAAAAGCCTGAATAGCGTTCTCTTCTGCTTCCAACTTTTCTGCGTAGGTCATTTGGTCATCACACGCCTGAAATGCAAATGATAACGCGACCAAACCAAATAAAAATAGTAGAATTTTCTTCATAGTTTTTTCAGAATACAAATGCAAATGTATTCCTTTTCTCATGAATACGAAAAGTTTAAACCCAATACTTCGTATCTTTTAACCTTTAAATAAAGGATTTTTTCAGTCCTTGGTGTTTTTAAGTTCATTCTCATACTTTGCCAGTGCAGTCTCAAAGACTTTTTCGGCCTCTTCGATAGTCCCATAAAACTCTCCACCGGAGGCGTTGAGGTGACCTCCGCCTCCAAAGAATTCTGCTGCTATTTTGTTGCAGGGGAAATTTCCTACGGAACGTAGAGAGATTTTAATCATGTTTTTCTCTGTGTCTTCACGGAGAAAACAAGTGAAAACCACGTTCTTTATTTGAAGTGGAATGTTGACAAAGCCTTCGCTGTCTCCACGGATATAGTTGAAGGATTTTTGTTCCTTTTTGGTCAATTTAATTAGCGCGGTGCGATAAGCAGGATAGGTCTTCATGGTCGTGAGAATATGTCCCATGAGCCGCAGCCTGCTCTCACTGTACGTATTGAAAACCCTGCGATAGATTCTGTCCTTGTCAATGCCTTTGGAAAGGAGTTGGCTGATGATAAGGTAGATTTCCTGGTTGTTTGAGTTGAATGAAAATCCACCGGTGTCAGTCATCATACCAGTGTAAATGCATTCTGCACCTTGTGTAGAAATGTCATCAAAATGTCCCATACTGTTTATGAGGCGGAAGACAAGTTCGCTGGTAGAGGAAATCTTGGGGTGTGAGATGATGATGTCGCAAAAATCCTCTGGATATAAATGGTGGTCAATTAGGATTTTCTTGGCTGATGTTTTCTGCACTACGTTTGCTAACTGGTCCATGCGGGATATGGCGTTTAAATCCAGACAGCACACAATGTCTGTTTCCATGATGATGCGTCCACCCAGTTCGCGGTGTTTATCGTAAATGATTATCTCATCAGCACCGGGCAGCCAGCGAAGAAAATCTGGAAATCCGTTGGGCATGATTACATGAACTGTTTTTCCTTGTGAGCGGAGAAAATGAGCCAACCCCAGTGACGAACCGATTGCATCTCCGTCGGGAGAAACATGGGCAACAACTGCAATATCTTTGGCGTAGTCAAGCCAGGACTTGAATTGTTGCACTTTGTCCAAATCCATGATTTCTGTCAACATATATTATTTTGTTTTTTATTTAAAAAATAGCGATACTCTGCAAATATAATATTAATTCTTCACTGTGGGCACATGTGATTTAGGAAACCCGTTGTGGCCCATGTGCCTCAGTAGATCGTCAAAGCTCCCTGTTCGGAGAGGTCATGATAGGGAATGGATTTCTTGACACATTCTTCAATCAGTTTCTTTCGTTCCGAAGGCCATAGCGAGGAGTCTAGGATCACTTTAGCAAAATGGAAAGTGTCTAATAGGGGAGTGATTTCTCCCTTGAATCCCCTTGACAGATACAAGAAGTCAATGTTTATCTGTTTATCGGGCACAATGTTTCTGGTAGCCTGCTCCGTATGAAGTGGCAGGATACGATATTGGTTGCATGTTATCAGTGACTCGGCATATTCAACGACGGGTTGTGTCAACCTCAAATGGCGCAGGTGGGGTTGCATGACTTTCCTCAACCCGGAGGTGTCTGCCCTTGCTGTGTCGGTGTAGTAGACTGTATGGCTCCCGTGATTGTTCATGCAGCGAACGGCAGGACAAGAAGACATGTTATAAAAAGAAAGTACCGGACTGAAACGTGGGCGGATGTAATCTGCCCATATTGACAGCAAGGGAATAGCAGCGATTGCAGATATGGTAATCAGTGATTTGGGTGGGCGGACAAGTCTTTTGGCAAAGTAAAGAAGCAACAATGCGATGGATATCCCGGCTGCATAAATCAGCCAAACGGAGGTGACATTCAGGTAAAGGTCTTCTATGACAGCACCAGGCAGGTGTTCTACCCATCTTAATGTTTGGTTTTGCATATACAGTGTCTGGTTTAGTAGAAACAGCATGAAAGCTTGTTGCTGGGCAAACGGAACAAAAAAGAAACAAGGTATGGACAAATAGAGGATGATGGTTGTTAATGGCAGTATGCAAATGGATGAAATCAGAAAGTGCACAGAGATTCTTCCAAAATAGTAAACGACAAGAGGCATTACTCCTAATTGGGCCGCCAGGCTGACGGATACCGTGTTCCATACATAACGTAGAGGGCGGAATCTGACAGTCAGCAAGGACGAGATACGTGGAGCAAAATACAGGATGGACATTACCGCTGTGAATGATAGTTGAAAGGAAACGTCAAACAGCCACATAGGTCGGAAGACCAGCATCAGGAAGGCTGTGGCAAATAATATGTTATAGGATATAACCTTTTCATATTGTAATGTAGAGATTGTCAACAGCGAAAACATAATTACAGAACGGACAACGGATGCTGAAAGTCCGGTAAGGAATGCAAAACCCCATAGCAATGCCAGAATTAGCACGACAAAAAAAGGCTTTAACCATCTGAAGAAATGCCATATCAGGCGAGCGATTCCTATCAATAACATAAAAATCAGTCCGACGTGCAACCCTGAGAGCGCCAACACGTGGGCTGCTCCGGAGTCTCTGTAGGTATCGCGTAAAGACTCGCTCAATAGTTTTCTTTCGCCTACGGTCAGAGCACACAGCAATGCCTCCTCGTCTGTCCCCAGGTTCCAGGAATGGATTAGTTCTACCAAGTAGGATCTGCAATCCTCAGCTTTCTGTCTCAAGTTGGAAGAATTGCGATAGGACAGATATTTCCAATTCTTTGCAGTGACATACGCGTAACCGGCGTAACCGTTTCTGCGTATATAGGTTGGGTAGTCAAATTCGTAGGAATTCCCTCTCCCTTGAAAAGGCTTGACTATTGTGCGCAGTTGGATGATGTCTCCACGTTTCAACGTAGAGGATAGCGAATCCTTTTCGATGTAAAGATATATTTTCCGGTGTCCTATAGAAGAAGTAAAACGGAAGGAATGCTCGGTTTGATGTTTGTTGTCTTCAAGTGTCAGGGTGTAAATATCTTCTTTTTCATAGACATCGAGTTTGGTCTCATTCCAGTGCTTGCAACTGAGGCTTATGCCCAATAGGAGAAGCGTGAGAGATGTATGAATTGTGAACGAGTAGGTGTAGCGACTCTTGCGTGTCAAGTAGTAAGTCAGTGGCAGAGAGATGCCGGACAATCCCAGCAATGCGTAAGAGATGATACTCCATTCGCTGGGAAAGAGTGCATCCCCTATAAAGATTCCTCCGATTAAGGGCAGAAGTAGAAATAAGAAAGGATATTGATGCGGATGGGCATATACCGTCCCCATTATCCGAGGTCTTTCAGTTGGTGAATCATGGATTCTGGGTCTGCAGCGGAGAATACTGCGTTTCCTGCCACTAAAGCATCGGCACCAGCTTCAACAAGTCGTGATCCGGTCGTGAGGTTAACGCCACCATCCACTTCAATCAAGGCGTTGGATCCCATCTCGTCCAGCAAGTCACGTAACTCGCGCACTTTCTCAACGGTGCGTGGAATGAAGGACTGTCCTCCAAATCCGGGATTCACTCCCATGACAAGAATCATGTGCACATCGTTCACGATGTCCCGGAGCACAGATACCGGTGTGGCCGGATTGATGGTTACAGCAGGCAGCATGCCCGCTTCTTTGATTTGCTGTACAACTCGATTCAGGTGAGGACACACTTCATAATGCACGTTCATTATCTCTGCGCCTAATGCTTTGACTTCCGCGATGAACTTCTCTGGCTGAACAATCATCAGGTGGACATCAAGCGGCTTTTGGGAAAGTCTTGCAACGTGTTTCAGGATGGGAAAACCAAATGAAATGTTTGGTACGAATACACCATCCATTATGTCGCAATGAATCCAGTCGGCTTCGCTGCGATTCAGAATATCTATGTCGTCAGCCAGATGCCCGAAGTCGGCAGAGAGGATGGAAGGAGAGATAATTATTGCCATAACCAGTGTGAATAGATTAACACAGCGCAAAAGTATAGATTATTCCCGTTATTGCCAAAATAAATTGAAAGGAAAGCAATTGGCGCAATCGGCCATTTAGATTCGGGTTCTGTTTTGTCTATATCTGAGGTCTGTTGAACGATTTGGGCTTAGCAAAGTGCCACTTGTTTCTTGGCCATGCGGCGCATATTCTGTATGGCATAGTGCATGCGCCCCAATGAGGTGTTCATGCTCACACCGGTTTGCTGTGAGATCTCTTTGAATGAGAGATTGTCGTAATATCTCATTCTCACGACCTGCTGTTGCTCATCGGGCAGGAAGTCAATCATTTTGCGAACATCTGACAGAATTTGTTCCCGGACCAGAAAGTTTTCTATGTTGTCTTCCGCATATTTTATGTTGTTCAGATAGTCGCGGTTCTCCTCGTCGGTTGACAGAGTCTGTTCCAGTTGAATGTGTCGGCAATAGTCTATGACAAGGTTGCGTGCAATTCTGGTAATCCATTGGACGAACCGTCCGTTTTCTAAATAGCGGCCTTGCCGGATGTTTGAAACGACTTTTAGGAAAGTGTCTTGCAGCAAGTCCTCTGTCTGTTCCGAGTCGTGGATATAGAAAAATATGTAGCGATACAGTCGCTCATGATAGCGCTCCAAAAGAGCATTGAAAGCCTTTTCGTTTCCCTGCGCAAACTGGTTAACCAACACTTCGTCGGTTATACCTGCAAATAATGTGTTCATACGATGATGTACGTTTAATTATTGTTTTGCGTAGTGTGTTTCGATAGGCGGGATGATTTAAATGGTTAGTATAAGATGTTAGCGGTGTTGCAAAGAAAGGTATTTCTTTTTGTTTTCACAACAGTTACCGGCAAATAATATTTTCGGCAGTAAAATGATAGCCACGTAGCAGTTCTTCGACTGTCAGGCGTTTCTTGTTGGGGAGTTGCAAGGATTTTACGTCAATCCAGCCGTCTTGTGTCGCGATGTGGATAAAGTGCCGGTTGTCTGTCTGCAAGGTACCGGGTGCACATTTGGGGTCATTTGTCAGTTTGGATGTCTCGAAAATCTTTATCACAAGGGGTTCTGCTCCTTGCTGTTCCATTTCTGTCCATGCACCGGGATAGGGTGAAAGACCTCTGACGAAATTGTAAACGCGTTTTGTCGGCTGGTTCCAGTTAATCCGGCAGGTCTCCTTGAAAATTTTGGGTGCCGGTTTCAGTTCTCCGGTGACGGCGATGTCTTCTTGTGGAATAGATTTGACTGTGCCGGTCAGAATTCTGTCCACGGTTTCAACGACCAGGTCGCCGCCCAGTTTCATCAGGCGGTCATGTACTGTCCCCACGTTATCAGTGTCAGAGATGGGGATTTCTACCTGCTGGATGACTTCTCCTGTGTCTATCTCATGCTTCAGGAAGAAGGTGGTGATGCCGGTTCTCGTTTCTCCGTTGATGACGGCCCAGTTGATGGGGGCTGCTCCCCGATATTGCGGCAGGAGCGATGCGTGCAGGTTGAATGTTCCCAGTCGAGGCATAGCCCATACCACTTCGGGCAACATTCTGAAGGCGACGACAATCTGCAGGTCGGCATGCAGCGAGCGTAATTCCTCGATGAAGGCCTCGTCTTTCAGGCGCTCGGGCTGCATGACGTGGAGTCCATGTTCGACGGCATATTGCTTCACTGGAGACTGCTGTAGCTTATGTCCGCGATTGGCCGGTTTGTCGGGCATGGTGACTACACCTACAATGTTGTACCCGCCTTCTACCAGGCAACGCAATGACTCTACGGCAAAATCCGGAGTTCCCATGTATATGATTCGAAGTTCTTTCTTTTCCATTTCTTTGTTGTTCTTTTTTTATTCGTCTGAGTATTGAACCAGTACCTGGCGGTATGAATTGAATATCTTGGATTTAGAGACGAATCCCAGGTAGTGACCATCCATGTCGACTACCGGGAGGTTCCAGGCTTTGGTGTCGTCAAACACCCGCATGACCTGTTCCATGGTGTCTGTGTCATATAGACGTGCGGGTGAGGAGGTCATTAGGCGTCCTACCGTAAATCGGTGATAGAGTTCCTGTCGGAACATGATGTTTCGGATGTCGTCCAGTAGCACAATGCCTTGCAGATGGTTCTCGTCATCGACAACAGGGAAGATGTTGCGACGTGATTTGGAGATGACTTTTACTAACTCTCCCAGATCCCATTCCGGATGTACGGTTGAGAAGTCTGTCTCTACGACATTCTCCACCTTCAGCAGGGTCAGGATGGAGCGGTCCTTGTGGTGGGTCAGCAACTCGCCTTTCTTGGCCAGACGCATGGAGTAAATGGAGTGTGGCTCGAAATACATGATGGTGAGGTATGCGCTTACACTGACAATCAGTAGGGGAAGGAACAGGTCGTAGCCTCCGGTTAGTTCGGCGATGAGGAACACGCCCATCAGGGGCGCGTGCATGACGCCGCTCATCATGCCAGCCATTCCAAGTAATGCGAAGTTTTTCTCGGGCAGGAATATCGGCATTGCCTGTGTGTTGCAGAAGTGCGAGAAGATGAATCCGGCGATGCAACCCAGATAGAGCGATGGAGCGAAGATACCGCCGCAGCCGCCTCCGCCGTTGGTGGCGGTGGAAGCAAATACCTTTACTAATAAAATCATGCTGAGGTAGACAAGTAGCATGTTCCCGTTTCCGTAGAAAAAGGAGTTGTTCATTACAGTGTTCCAGTCGCTTGTGCCGGTTCCGTTCAGCAGTAACTCTATGGTTTCATAGCCTTCACCGTAAAGGGGTGGAAAGAGGAAGATGAGCAGGCTTAATATTGCTCCTCCAAGTGCCAGTTTCAGCGAGGGACGATGAAGTTTTGCAAACACGCCCTCCAGTGCGTTCATGGTGCGTGTGAAGTATAGGGAGACCAGTCCGCAGAAGATGCCCAGGAAGATGACGTAGGGGATTCGTTCCAGCAAGAATGGCTGGTCCATGTTGAAGCGGAACATGGCCTCTGTTCCCGACAGGAGATAGGATACCGTTGCAGCAGTGACGGAGGAAATCAGCAGTGGCATTAGGGCTGTCATGGTCAGGTCTATCATGAGTACTTCCAGCGTGAAAACCACACCGGCGATGGGAGCCTTAAAAATGCCGGCTACGGCACCGGCAGCACCACATCCCACCAGCACCATCAGATTGTGATGCTCCATCTTGAACAGTCGGCCCAGTTGCGAGCCTATGGCCGAGCCGGTCAATACGATAGGTGCTTCCGCTCCGACTGAACCACCGAAACCAATCGTGATGGATGAACCCACGACACTTGTCCAGGTGTTGTGGGGCTTGATGCGACTCTGTCTGCGTGAGATGGCATACAGGATTTTGGTTACGCCATGTCCGATGTCGTCCCTGACGATGTGACGCACGAAGAGTCCTGTCAGGAAGATGCCTACTACGGGGTAGAGCAGATACAGATAGTTGGCCTCGCTGATGACGAAGTTTTCTGTCAACAGTGTTTGGATGGTGTGGATGAGGAACTTTAATATCCAGGCGGCAAGCGAGGTGAAGATTCCAACGAGAAAACTTAGGGCAAGCACCATGTGCTTTTCCTTTATGTTGTTTTCACGCCACACGGTGAATCGTTGTAGCCATCCTCCTATTTTCTTGCTTATATTCATGGTCTTATTCTCTGATAATCGTTATTTGTCCGCCGTTCCCCAGTTTGATGATGCTTGAAGGCGTTGCTCCGGCCGGCTCTTCTCGACGGAAGTCGACGATGTAGTCGACTGCCTGCTTGATTTCTTCGCTGATTTCGGCAAAGCATCGTGGTGAAGGCTGTCCGCTGAGGTTGGCTGAGGTAGAGACGAGTGCTCGACGAAAACGCTGGCAGAGCGTCTGAGAGAATTTCTCGTTGGTGACCCGGATACCAATGCTTCCGTCTTCGGCAATCAGGTTGGAAGCCAGGTTTCGTGCTCCGTCGTAGATGATGGTGAGTGGCTTGGCCGCGAGTTCTATCAGGTCCCATGCTACTTCTGGCACTTGGCTGACGTAGAAGTCGACCTTGACGGCCGAGTCTACCAGCACCAACATGGCCTTGGAGTCAGAGCGTCTTTTAATGTCATAGATTCTGCGTACCGCCTCTTCGTTGGTCGCGTCGCAGCCGAGACCCCATATCGTGTCGGTGGGGTACAGTATGATACCGCCTTTGTTCAATATTTCGATGGCTCGTTTTATTTCTTCGTTCATGGAAAAAACAGGTTGCTTTACTTGTGCCGGTTGGCACGTTTCCGTCGGATTTCTGCCTTCATCTTGGCAGCTCCTGAGCCGTGAAGTCCGGTAATGTAGGTTTTCTTTTTCGCTTTGGTCTTCACCTTCGGTTCTTCTTTCTTCTTGTCGGACTTACCTTTGAAAACGATTCCCGACATGATGACCTGTTGTATGTTGTCGTTTGTCATGTGTCTCGTTAGCTTTTCTTTATTTTCTTACTTTAGCTTTGGTAATCTCGCCTACATACAGGCGTGGCTGTCCTTGAGTGGCTGAAGGTGCGAATAATTTGTTGCATTTCACTTCTACGGTGGCCTCATCGCTGCCTTCTGGGTAGAGTCTCACGGTGTAGGTCTTGGCTTCGTCCATGGTCTGATGTGGTTGTTCGGCTGTGAGAGTAATCATCATGAGAGTCTTTCCCTGTGACTTGGCTATCGAGCCTCCGCCTTTGGCAATGATGGTTACCGTGCCGTATCCGGATCTTTTGACAGAGATGGCTATAGTCCCTTTAGTCGGGTTAATCAAGGTGGTTGATAGTTTGCTTGGTGCCACCTCAGTCCATTTCATCTGGCCTTTCTTCTCGTTCGGCTGTCCGACGATAGAAACTGTCACCGGTTCGGTCTTCTCCTCTTTGATGCTCTCTTTGCTTACAACCGTTTCCTCCTTCTGCTTGCTCAAAACAGGGTTGCCGAGTAATGGTTGTTGTTCTTGTTTAGATGATTGGGGTTTCTCTTCCGGTTCTTGTCGCACGGCAGCCGGTTTGGACTCGACCTTCTGTGGGGCGTTGACGGTTTGTGTGGCCGGCTCTTTGACTGTTGGTTCACTGATCGCCACCTGGGTAGTCTGACTCAGGGCCTCTGCAAGGTCTGTGACCAAGTTACCTACGTAGTCAATGGTTTTTCTTCGCCATTTGGCGAGACCGATTACTATTTTGGTCTTGGACTTGTTCAGGGCTATCTCGTCTGAAATCATTTCCTTAGCCGTATATCTTTCCTTCCCGTTGTTATATATATAGCGGATGTGCTGTATGGTCATTTTACATTGCCCGGCTTCCGTCGTGACGGTCAGCGCGTAGAAAACATCGGTCTTGTCCAGCGATAATGCAGATGAGTGAAAAACAATCTGATCTTTCACGCTTGCTTCAAGTGTTCCTTCTTCGCTGTTGTTGACAAGAAATTTGCTTTCCGAACTTTTTGTGGCGATCAGTTTGCTATTCAGCCAGTTTGCAGCTCGTTTGTATATCTCGGCCTTCGGCATGCCGGGGATGGACAGTTCTTTGGTGAAGACAATTTTTCCATCCACCTCGGGTACTGCACCGGCCAAGTATTTGGGGTCGTCCTTTCCGCTGTCAGCCAGACATGCCAACGTCGACATGACGAAAAACAATGTTGTGAATAATTTTTTCATGAATTTTGAATAATAATTGTACAAAAATAGCAAAAAAACCGTATAGTTTATTTTTTTCTGCGGAAAATATCTGTCCATTACCCCAAATTTGATTGATCGAATTTGTATTAAATACGTGAGTTCGGTTTAAGAATCCTCCAAAAAGTAAAAGTTGTTTTAGATAATTCAGGTACTTTGCAAGGTGGATGTGGTTTGAACTGGAGTTGATCGTGAGGTAGTCGGTGATGCTGCTACCATACTTTCCTGAGATTCCTCTGATGATGTCGATAGGTACAATACGTGCCATGGTTGTTTTTCCTCAAAGCCAGGGCAGATTCTGTATCTGCGCCAGATTTCAACTACTTCATGAAAGTATGGCGGACGATACATCAAGATTAAAGTCCGCTACTCCCTTTGCTCGTTCTTGTCCCTTCTATTTACCTCCCTTGCTTATCTTTAAAAAAATGGGACTTATTTGGGAGACACTTGGGAGGTACTTGGGAGGCACTTCCTGCCATGTGCAGACAGAAAGAAGTATTCTCTCTAAGCGTAACTGTAACCTGAAACCGACATTGATTTTTCCCCTTGGGCAGATGAGGGCGTACACGAGAAATATAACCCTTCAACGAAACCTTTGAATAACGGGAATCTCTTTCTTATCCAGAACTTACGTATATAATTATCTTGTTATTCTTTGTTTCTTACATTTGTGTTGAATTGTAAAGCAGTTTGTTAGGATTCTTTGTTTAGATTATCAGTAAAGATTTTAAGTCATTTCTAATGGTTGTTCTTGCCTATCCTGTTGCGAAGTCACTCGGTCACTCCATGTGTTTTTATTATTACTTGTGTTCACAGCCACAGGGATTTCCCTCTTGTAGTTTGTAGAGTCGTCGGTAGTAGCCGTCGATGGCGAGCAATTGGTCGTGGTTGCCTTGTTCGACCAGTCTCCCTTCGTGCAGGACATAGATGATGTCGGCCTGTCGGATGGTTGATAGGCGGTGTGCAATGGCAATGGTGGTACGACCGCTGCTCAGTTTTTCCAAGGAATCCTGTACAAGTCGTTCGCTCTCGGTATCGAGGGCTGAGGTGGCTTCGTCGAGGATGAGGATAGGAGGGTTCTTGAGGATGGCGCGTGCGATGCTGATGCGCTGGCGTTGTCCGCCCGAGAGTTTGTCTCCCCGGTCGCCGATTCGGGTGTAGTAGCCGCTTTCGGTCTGCATGATGAAGTCGTGTGCATGGGCTATCCTGGCAGCGCGAATCACGTCATCGAGTGTAGCGTTCGGCATGCCGAAGGCTATGTTGGCGAAGAAGGTGTCGTTGAAGAGGATGGCGTCCTGACTTACGTTTCCTATGAGGGTTCTCAGACGGTCGAGCGATACTTGGGTGATGTCTGTGCCGTCGATGGTAATGGTCCCGCCGGTGGTGTCGTAGAAACGGGAGAGGAGATCGACAAGGGTGGACTTACCGGAGCCGCTTTGTCCGACCAGGGCAACGGTCTTGCCGAAGGGAATGGTGAGACTGACATCGTCGAGCACCTTGTGCCGGCCATCGTACGAGAAGGAGACGTTGTGAAGTTCGATGGAGTGCGTGAAGGAGTGGATGTCGATGGGGTGAGCCGGTTCTACGATGGTATTTTCTGTTTGCAGGATGCGGTCTATGCGCTCCATGGATGCTAGTCCCTTGGGAATGTTGTAGGATGCTTTGGAGAACTCCTTAAACGGAGCAATGATGCTGTAGAGTATGACCAGATAGAAGATGAAGGTAGAGGCCTCCAGTCCGCTCTCGGGGTTGTTCAGGATGAGGATACCTCCGAACCATAGCACGATGACGATAAGCAGTGTACCGAGAAATTCGCTCATGGGGTGGGCCAGAGCCTGACGGGTGGCAATGCGGCACTGGGCATCCCGCACCTTGTTCGTGCCTTTGCTGAAGCGTTCTGCCATGGTATTCTGTGCGCCGAAGGCCTTGATGACGCGTAAGGCGCCCAGTGTCTCTTCCAGTTGTGACATGGTGTCGCTCCAGAGTGACTGTGCTTCCAGACTTTTGCGTTTGAGCCTGCGCCCCACGCGTCCCATGAGCCACCCCATACCGGGCAGCACCAGGAAGGTGAAGAGGGTGAGTTGCCAGCTGGTCAGGATAAGTGTAGTAAGGTAAAAAAGGATGAGGATGGGGTTCTTGAGCAGCAGGTCGAGCGAGGCCGTGATGCTGTTTTCTATCTCGCCGACGTCTCCGCTCATCCGGGCCATGAGGTCGCCTTTGCGTTCCTCAGAGAAGAAGGCAAGCGGGAGATTCACGATTTTACGGTACAGGCGGATGCGTATGTCGCGAACAACGCCGGTGCGAAGCGGAATCATGACGGCCGAGGAACCGAAGTAGCAGGCGGTCTTGAGCAGGGTCATGAACCCAAGGAAGAGGCCTAAGAACAGCAGTGTGAGCGAAGGACCGAATTGCCGGATAAGCCAGGTCACGTAATAGTAGAAATTGTTGACGGCCACGCTGCGGAGGTCGGCATCCCCCCAGTCCATGTATGCATAAACTGTTTCGTTCGCCCCTGTCTTGAAGAGTATGTTCAGGATGGGGATGAGCAGGGTGAAGGAGAAGATGTTGAAGACGGCCGAGAGCACGTTCAACACCACCGCCCAGCCCACCAGGTGCTTGTAGGGCCACACGAATCGTCGCCACATGCTAAGGAAGTCTTTCATTGCCTGTCGTCTCTGTTGTTGTTTTCGTTACCCCTCGCCGGTCTTATTTTTTCTTCTTCCCGCCACAGGATCCGATGAAGCTCTTGTAGTATCGTTCCTGGTGATTCACCACCTCGTAGGCCTTCCGACGAATGGTCTCGGCCTGTTCTTCGGTGAGTTGGTCTATTTTGAAGGTGCAGTCCTTGATACTCTTACGGCCGATGAACTTGCTGTCGTAGAATTGGCGGAGCAGGGACTCTACCCAAAGGCAACTAGCGGCATACTCGCCGACATTCGCGAGGTGGGTACCGTCCGGGGTGTCGATGCGTGGCATACCCGGAATCAGGCGCAGTTGCTGGATGAGTGGGCAGGTAGGCATCAGGCGGTAGATGCCTGTCTCTTGCATGAGGCTGTCGGTAGCCGTGAGGATGGCCCGATACATCTTCTCCGAGTCTTTGTCGTACTTTGGGAAGAATCGGTGGGCGGCACCGTTAGGATAGGCCCAGGTGGATTGGAAGAAAATGATGGGTTGATGGGCCGCCGTCTTTCCGAGCCATTCGATGAGGTTGTTGGCATAAGGCTGGTATGTGAAGTAGCGGCCGGCATCGTGACTGGCCTGTTGCAGGGTGATGATGTCGAAATCGTCGCTCGTGACGAGGTCTTTGAGGGTGTGCGTCTTTCCGTCCCGTCCTCGTTGCCATCCTGTCTCCTTGCTCCAACGGTCGTGGCGGAAGAGAGGTTCCTCTTTGCCTACGTTTTCCCAGTATACGGAGAGCGGGCAACCGCCTTTGAAAGAAATCTGTATGTCGGCCGGAATACCCAGGTTGTCGAGAATCTCGCCCATATAGTGGGTGCCGTTGACCGACCAGCTGTTGCCTATGGCCAGAATCTTTACGGCACGTTTTCCTCTCCTGGCTTCACGGTGATAGTTGCGGCTATGTCGGGTTTCTTTCCGACTGTTTTCTCCGTCGGCTTGTCCGGCAAAGGTATAGACATTAAGCAGAAGGGTGCATAGGACGGCGAGTAGCAGTTTGGACGGGTAGGATTTCATGTTTTTTTTCTTGAAGGTTAGACTTTGAACAACATGCCTCCGATATTATCGCGAGAGGCTCCGGTGACGGATGACAGGCACGAGGGCTCGTCGTTCATGTAGAGTGCACCGAGGAAGGCGAAGATGAGGGCTTCCTTGTATTCGATAGTCAGTGCGTCCGGAATAACGACCTGACAGGAAGAGAGTGTACTGATGCGCTCTATGAGAAATACGTTATAGGCTCCGCCACCAGTGATGAGGAGTCGGGGATTCGTGCCTTGTGCAGGATAGCGGCAGGTGATTTGCGCCACCTGATAAGCCGCATGTTCGTAGAAGGTGCGGAGGATATCAGGCAGAGGAAGGTGCATGCTGTCTATGAGCGGATAGACCTCCTGTTCCACCCATTCGCGTCCCAAGGATTTCGGACCGGCCTGACGGTAGAATGGCAACTCGTTGAGCGCCTTCATCAGGGGTGGGTGGATGTTCCCCTCGCGGGCTATCAGTCCGTCTCGATCGAAGTCTAGCCCCCTCATGCTCCGGCAATAGTGGTTGATGACGTAATTCACGGGGCTGATGTCGAAGGCGATGCGTTGCCCGCTGAGTTCAAAAGAAATATTAGAGAATCCGCCGATGTTGAGGCAGTAGTCATATTGTCCGAAAAGGAGTCGGTCGCCAATGGGAACCAATGGAGCCCCTTGACCGCCCAACATGATGTCGAGTCGGCGAAAGTCGCTTACAACGGGGAGGCCTGTTCTTGCCGCCAGTGCTGCTCCGTCTCCTATTTGGTACATCACTTGGCGGTGTGGCTCGTGAAAGATGGTGTGGCCATGTGAGGCAACAAGGTCAGGATGCAACTGGTGCTTTGACAGGAAATCATTGACACAGTCGCCCATGAAGAAACCATACTCGCTGTGAAAAGTGATGAACTCAAGGGCGCTCATCTCTTGTGCTCCCGTGCCCAATTTGTATTTCATCTCGGGGGTGTACTCATAGCCTCTGGCGGCATCGATGTGATAGTCCCAGAGATTTTGTTCGTTGCGCGTGAATGTAGCGCAGCACACGTCCAGTCCGTCGAGTGATGTGCCCGACATCAGACCGATGACTTGCAGGGTATTTTTCATAAGTTCAACGTGGGGGTTAAAAGTTGCAGGTATAGATGTATGGCTTCTTCGATTTCGCTGATGAGAATGAACTCGTCGGCCGTATGGGAACGTTCGCTCTTGCCAGGTCCCATCTTCAGGGAGGGGAAACGCATCAGAGCCTGGTCGCTCAAGGTGGGGGAGCCGAACGGCTTTCGACCCATCTCAACAGCTCGACGCACCAATACGTGGTCGGTCGGACACGAACTGGAACAGAGGCGGAACGAACGTGCCACAGGTGTAGAGGTAATGTGGGTCTTGATGAGTTCAAAGAGCTGTTCATTGGTGTAACACTCGTTGCTGCGGATGTCGACGGTAAAGGTGCAGCGGTCGGGTACCACATTGTGTTGTGTGCCGGCAGAGATGGCGGTAACAGTCATCTTGACGGGACCCAGGAGTGGTGACTCTTTCGGGAAACGGTAGGTCCTGAACCACTCGATATCCTTCATCGCCAGATAGATGGCGTTGATGCCTTCGTTTCGGGCAGCATGGCCAGAGCGCCCTTCTGCGGTGACGTCAATCACCATGAGTCCCTTTTCGGCAATAGCCGGGTGCATTTCTGTCGGTTCGCCCACGATGGCAAAGGTGATGGGCGGCAGGAGGGGAAGCACGCTCTCAATGCCGTTCTTGCCCGATACCTCCTCTTCACATGAGGCCAGAAAGACGAGGTTATAGGAGAGTTCCTTCCGGCATAGGGTCAGGAAGACGTGCAGCAGGCTCACCACGGAGGCTCCCGCGTCGTTGCTGCCCAGTCCATAAAGGCGGCCGTCTTCCACAGTGGGGGAGAAAGGGTCTCGCTGCCAAGCGGCAACAGGCTTTATGGTGTCGATGTGGCTGTTGAGCAACAGGGTCTTTCGCTCTGCCGAGAAGTGTGTGGACAGACACCAGATGTTGTTCCCTTGCCGATGTGCTGTGAGCCCTTGTTGTTCGATATAGGCTTGAAGCAGGTCTGCCACCGCTTCCTCTGCACGACTAGTGGAGGGGTGTGCAATCATTTGCTTGAGTAGGTTTACGGCTTCAGTAGTAAGGGTGGAAGAGGGATTCATTTTGGGCATATTGATTTGTCAAAACAAACATTTATGGTACAAAGTTACTACAAAAAAGTGAAATGCGGAAAGATATAGTGATAGAATTGAGTTACAAGGGTTTTAGTTGAAGTGGCGATAATTCGTGAAGCCATTACAATCCCTGCCGAAGCCAAATCTTGACGCCGCAACGTTACTTGTTCGTAACCATGCCCGAAAATGCGACAAACGGGCACGAATGGCGAAACAAGGCACTATGTTATAGTGAGTTACTCACAACTCACGCGAAAAATCCGGTTACGGAAAAAGATTGCTCCGTTCCTCCCCGTTTTGCGTACCGATACCGGACTCTTCACCAACTAATTTTGAAACCAAAAAAAATTAAGGACGATGAAGAGTACATTTTCAGTAATCTACTACCTCAAACGTCAGGTAGTGAAGAAAGACGGGACAGTTCCCGTCATGGGACGCATCACGGTGGACGGCAGCCAGACGCAGTTCAGTTGCAAGCTGACCGTCGATCCGAAACTGTGGGACACCAAAGGGGGACGTGTCACGGGCAGAAGCACGGCGGCTCTCGAAGCGAACCGTATGCTTGACAAAATGCGGGTACGCATCAACAGACACTATCAGGAAATCATGGAGCGTGACAACTTCGTCACGGCGGAAAAGGTGAAAAATGCCTTTCTCGGACTGGAACACCGCTACCACACGCTGATGCAGGTGTTCCGCCAGCACAACGAG
>JAQXZK010000204.1 GCA_029227175.1 Bacteroidales bacterium
ATCAGACAGAATACAAATTTATGCAAAGACATTTGGCGCGAGCAAATATGAATCCACTTTGTTAGCTATTGCCGTTTCACACATCGCCGACAAGCCTGTAGAGTTGTTCAATATCTGCGAACAGGATTTGAAGACCCTACCTCAATCATCTGTCAAGACAATCAATGCCCTCGGTAATGTTGCCTTATATAATACATCACTATTCCTCGACAAACACCAACCTGCCGATGAGTCTGAGAGGGCAAAGTTACGCTCTGCATCATACCTATACAACCTGTACAATAGAATAGGCTATAAAAAATGCGCTTTATGCGGATGTGAGATTCCTGAGATTATTCAAGGTGCTCATATCTGGGGTGTGTCTCAAATCTCCCATACAGAAGGACTGGATGAAGAGACCAGATTTGCGCACGCAGTCAGTGGTGACAATGGACTATGGCTATGCCAGAATCACCACAAGCTCTTTGATGCAAACATTATAATGATAGATAGCAGCGGTCATGTAAGAATCAAAGACAGTCTTGTCGCTAAAGATGCAGCGTTTATTCGCAACACTACTTTCAAGACTTCTTTGGACGACGCTATCATGACAGACGATTTCCGATGGTATATTTCAAAAAGAAATGAAGAACTTAATCTTGCCCAATATATTGATTTGGTCGTATAAATGATGATAGAACCTTATTATAATACTGTCGATTTCACTTTGTATAAAGGTGACAGTTTAGGAATGCTGGAACATATAGAAACAAAGGTCAATATGATCTTTGCAGATCCTCCATATTTCTTATCTACTGGAAATGGGAAAGTTAACATAAATGGAGAATACATCAGGTTTGATAAAGGACTTTGGGATAGAGTCCGTTCAAAAGAAGAGAAAGACAGGTTTAACATCAAATGGATTTCATCTGCTTGCAACTTACTCAAAGAAAACGGAACAATATGGATTTGTGGTACCTACCACAACATTTTCTCCGTGGAGAAGTGTCTAGAAGAACTTGGATTCAGAATAATCAATATCATTGTTTGGCAAAAGCCTGACCCACCGACGACTCTAACAGACAAACGCTTTAATTTTTGTGCAGAATATATCATCTGGGCAGTAAGAAAGACCTGCAAGGATTACACATTCAATAAAGAGGTACTTGCGAAGGTAAATGGAGGAACACCTATGCCAGATGTATGGAAGATTGCTGCCGCAGGCACTTGGGAAAAGGCTTGTGGGAAACATCCCACCCAAAAACCCTTACGCCTGTTGTATAGGGCTATTCTCGCATCTACAAATGAAGGAGATACTATTCTTGATCCTTTTGCAGGGAGTTCCACCACTGGTATTGCCGCCAATCTCTTGGGAAGAAAGTTTATCGGTTGTGAAATGAGTGACGATTATCTCGCACTAAGCATTAACAGAAGGAAGCAATTAGACAATCCTATTTCGTATTCTAATATGAAACGCAGAATGGAGGAAGACCCAGAGGATGTCACAGTCTTAGTTAATCATGCACGCCTCGATTTGAAAGCCCAGATGATAAGGACTGGTATCTGCTACACAAGAATCGGAGACTCAAAAGGTTCCATACTTGTCACATATGGGTATGAGCGAATGCAGTACGTGTTACTTCACACCAATGGTGCTGACGCACATTTGTTCAGACTAAGGTCGAAGGGGTGCTTCCAGATATGGACAAAGGAAACGCTTATTAAATACGGCTTCAATCCACAGTCTTCACCATATTATGCTATTTTCTTATTCGATAATTCTGTAGAGTATCCTGTGTCCAAGAATCCAAATCTCAATCACATCATTAATTCATACAGAGCAAGAATACGTCCCCTGATTGATATATGTGACAATTAAAATGTCTGTATTGATAATAAAAACATTATGACCGAACTTGAACTACAACAATACCTCCTCCACAAGTACCCACAGGAGAATGCTCGCTGCGAATGGAAGGAATTTAAGAATCTGAAAAACTCGTTCTGTGGGGACGAGAAGGACGATGTGATTTCCTACGTATCGGCTATCGCCAACATGGAGGGTGGGCATCTCGTGATAGGTGTAAAGGATAAAACGCTTGAGATTGTCGGGACAGACATTTCAAGGCTTACCTTTAATGGACAACCAGCCAATCCTCAATCGGCGACATTCAAACTTACAGAACAGTGTACTTATCTGTCGTCTGAAGGACTGTCCATTGAAGAGTTTGTAACAGATGATACTCATAAGAGGGTGTGGATTATCCACATTCCTAAGCATCTTCCCCGCCGTCCTGTATTAGCTCACAAGAAGGCTTGGCAGAGAATAGAAGATTCTCTCGTTGAACTTACAGCAGAACGGATGAATGTGATTCTTGACGAGCCTATCAGTGGAACTAAAGACTGGTCTGCCGAAATCGTCCCCGACGCTACTGTTGAGGATCTTGATGAGGTTGCTATTGCCAAAGCCCGTATGATGTTCAAGAAGGTTCACAGTCGCATACCTGCAGCGGAGGTGAACTCTTGGGATGTAAAGACATTCCTTGGAAAATGTGGGCTGATAAAGAATGGAGGCATTACTCGTGCTGCCATCATCTTACTTGGTAAATATGAGTCAGCCTTCAAACTTCGTCCCGCGGTTGCACAGGTGACATGGACGCGTCGGGATTCCGACCAGGATGTTGTTGACTACGAGCATTTCACTGTACCATTCATGTTGAGCGTAGATCAAATACTCTCAAAGATAGAGAACCTGACATTACGTGAGATGCCAGGAGGTACGCTGTTTCCCGATACGATGAAACAGTATGATGACTACACCATACGTGAAGCACTCCACAACTGCATTGCTCATCAAGATTATACGCTACAGCAGCGTATCAACTTTGTGGAAAATCCAGGCTACCTGTATTATTCCAATGCCGGTACATTCCTTCCTGGTACACTGGAGAATGCCTTGAGGAATGAAGAGTCTCAGAGTTATTTCCGCAATGAATGTCTATGCAAGGCAATGGTTGACTTCAATATGATTGACACTGTGAGTCGTGGTATCAAGAAGATGTTCAACGAGCAATGGCGTAGGCACTTCCCAATGCCAGATTATGAGATTGATGCAACAAGGAAGAAAGTAGTAGTACGTATATATGGCAACGAAATTAATAAGCGATATACGGACTTATTAAAAACAAACAACGCCCTTTCGCTATGGGACTGTATCTCGCTTGACGCTGTGCAGAAGGGCAGGCTCATACATGAGGATATTGCAAAAGACCTTTTATGCAGAGGATTGATTGAGGGTGAGGCACCCAATTATAGCATTTCATTAGGTGTTGCTAAAAACACGCACCAACTGCCTTCATATACCAAGACAAGAGGATTGGATAAGGAGAAACTTCGTCAGATGATTCTTCAATATCTTAAAAATGCAGGCGATGAAGGTGCAAAACGTGACAGCATCTATGAATATATTAAAGATGTGTTGCCGCAGAGTAAAAGCCACGAACAGCAACTACGTATGTTAGGTGATATTCTTAATGCCATGAAGGAAGAAAATTTGATAATGGCAAAAGGTAGAACTTGGCATGAATGCCAGACATAGCCTATAAGTTTGCATTATAGCGGAAATATAGCGGATTCGTTATAATTATAGCGGATTCCGTCGAAATTCGACGAAAGTCATTGAGAAAACCGACTAGAAAAGTCTTAATCCGACCATTTACTACAGTTTCTCAGAAATAAGATGAATACGACAGTGGGGACAAATATGGTCATAGTTTAGTCCAACTTTAGTCGAAGTATTAGTCGAAGTGTATAAACTTAAAATTGTAATATTCTGATAATCAGCCGTTATATTTCTATTATGTGTTAGTAGAACAAAATTTATTTAGTCGAACTCAAAGAAAGCAAAAGATATGTTATTTGGAGACAAAATCAGAGAGCTCAGAGACGAGCAAGGTTTGCTGCAACGCCAGTTGGCAGCTGCATTAGAGATTGATACCCCTATGTTCAGTAAGATTGAGCGTGGAGACAGACGAGCCAAACACGAGAGCAAGTTGTCAAACTTGCTGAATTGCTGCATCAGGATGAAAATGAGATGTTGAAACTATGGCTCGCCGACAAAGTTATAGATGCTGTAGGGGATGAACATGATCATATTCTGAAACGCAATGCCATAGAAGTGGCACAAAAAGCAATCATGTAAGACTACGATTATGGATGCAGATTCAATCATGAGAAGATTACACGAACTGGAGGAGGAGAACAAACGGTTGAAGTCTCTTCTTGCCGAACATGGCATACCGTTTGAAGCGTGTGCTCATGATGGGAACCCTGTTGTGTTCCAATTCTCAAACCCGACGGCTTCAACCATCAGCCTTTCTTTGCAGGAAAAGGTGGAGTTGTTTCAAAGCCTGTTCAAAGGGCGTGAGGATGTATTTGCCAAAAGATGGTATAGCGATACAACTAAGAAGTCTGGCTATCAGCCTGTATGCGAACGGGAATGGAACAGGGAATTCTGCGACAAACGTAAATACAAATGTTCAGAATGTCCTAACCGGAAGTTCGCTCCATTATCATACGAACATATCTTCAACCACCTTGCAGGCAAGGATGCCTATGGTCGTGATGTTGTCGGATTATATCCGATGTTGAATGATAACACCTGCTATTTCCTCTGCACCGATTTTGACGACAAAAGTTGTGAGTATGGCTATCAGAATGATGTTCTTGCCTTTGCAAGCGTGTGCAAGGAATGGGGTATTCCTTGTTACATTGAGCGGTCACGCTCGGGCAATGGGGCACATGTGTGGGTGTTCTTTGACACAGCCATGGCAGCTATTAAAGCAAGACGGCTGGGTAAGTCTATTCTGACTGAGGCAATGAATAAGGAGGTACATTTATCCTTCAAATCGTACGATAGGTTTTTCCCAAACCAAGACACATTGCCCAATGGAGGATTTGGAAATCTCGTAGCTCTACCTTTACAAGGACAGGCACGAAGGATTGGCAACAGCGTATTTGTAGATGAAAGCTTCCAGCCTTATCCCGACCAATGGGCATTCCTTCTCGGTATTCAGAAACTGTCAGAGGCAACTGTTGATGTCATTCTACAAGAACACGCTTCGACATCGGGTGAATTGACAAAAAGTAGCGAGGGAAAACCTTGGGAAACACCTAAGCCAGAGACTATTGACCAATCAGATTTTCCACCAAAGATCACGTTGATAAGGGCGAATATGCTGTACGTCCCTTTGTCTTGCTTATCTGCAAAGGCTGTCAACTATTACAAGAGAATAGCAGCATTTCATAATCCAGAGTTCTATGCAAAGCAAGGTATGAGGCTGCCTACCTATGATGTTCCGCGTATAATATCATGCTCAGAACTGACAGACGATTACCTTGCTATGCCTCGTGGTTGCGAGGATGATGTAATGGAGCTGCTTAGGGCAAACAATGTGAGATACTCAATAGATGATAAGACCTGTCACGGGCGAGCCATCAATGTGTCATTCAAAGGTGAACTCCGTGAAGAGCAACAGCAAGCCATGTCCTCTATGTTTCCTCATCCTGTAGGCACACTGTCTGCCACAACGGCTTTTGGGAAAACCGTGTTTGCTATTGCTATGATTGCTCAAAGGAAAGTGAACACGTTGATATTGGTGCACAGGAAATCGCTGCTCGACCAGTGGAAGAAGCATTTGAAAGACTTCTTGGAAATAAACGAAGTCGTAGAAGACAAATCAAAACGACGGAAGAAAGACCTTTCACCCATAGGAGAACTATACTCGGGAAAGGACGCTCTGCATGGAGTGATTGACATTGCCTTGATACAATCATGCCTGGAAAACAACGAGGTCAAACCTTTCGTTCGAGACTACGGCATGGTGATTGTTGACGAATGTCATCATGTCTCATCTGTAAGCTTTGAGCAAGTACTGAAACAGGTAAACGCCCATTATGTTTATGGACTTACGGCGACTCCAATACGCAAGGACGGACATCAGCCCATCATCTTCATGCAATGTGGTAAGATACGATATACTGCGGATGCTAAAAGTCAGATGGACAGACAGAACTTCGTCCGCACCCTTGTTCCGCGTTTCACGTCTTTCCGTAATGTCTCGCCTGATACCAAAACATATACTCAAACCATAGAGGCTTTGTCAACAGACAAAATGAGAAACAACCTCATCATTGAGGATGTGAAAACTGTAATTGAAGAAGGACGAACTCCAATCATCCTTACAAACTTGACATCCCATGTGAGACTCTTGACGGAGCTGTTGCAACCTTATGCAACACATGTAGTCAGCCTTGTCGGTGCAGACTCTGCGAAAGAGAAGAAGATGGCAATGGAAAAATTGAATAAGATTGCCGCTTCTGAATCTTTAGTCATAGTTGCCACAGGCAAATATATTGGTGAAGGCTTTGACTATCCCAGACTTGACTCGCTGTTTCTTGCGCTACCCATTTCATGGAAAGGGAATATAACCCAATATGCAGGCAGACTACATCGGGATTATGAGGGAAAGAATGAGGTGCGCATCTATGACTATGTCGACATACGTATTCCCCTTTGCGATTCCATGTATCGCAAGCGATTGAGAGGGTACGCATCTGTGGGTTATGGTGTCCCGAAACCAACAGATGGAAATAGCGTTTCAAAGCCAGAATTGATTTACGATGGTCATACTTTTTCAGAACCATTCCGTCAAGACCTGCTTGCTGCCAAACAAAGCATAGTCATCTCCTGCCAAAATATAAAGTTCAAATACGCACCTCGATTATTATATCTGTTACGAGACCTCATGACCAATGGTATTGAAATTGTTGTTTGGGTCAAGGAACAAGGTTATAGCGAAAATGAATTAAGAGAGAACGGCATAGACGTACAGTGCAACGAAAACCTGTCAGTGCAATGTGCGATAATTGATAAATCCACAGTATGGTACGGCAGCATCAACTTCTTTGGATACAACACTGAAGAGAACAACGTAATGCGAATCGCCGAATCTTCTATAGCCAACGAACTGCTGGATATTATATGTGGGCAGTGTTAATAAATGTAAACAACAAATAGTGGAGATATAACACGCTCAATTATCGATTTCAATACGTGTAAGTGGAAAATAATGACCTAAACAATCGATGGGAAATATATGGTATCAAAACAGCCCTTTCTCTATATATAAACACTGACACACAGATAGTTAAGTATTATATTTAGGTTCAAGCGTGAAGCCCTGAACAGTCGCTCGCTTCACGTCTTGAGGCTCGTAGGAAAGGGCCCAGTAAGTCGAAACGAGCAACGTCAAAGCCCCACGCTGAAGAGGTATGGCGACACAACGGCAGAATACCTGCATGGCCATTGGTGTAGGGGTACACCAATGGCTGTCAGGCACAATGTCGGCTGTACACTATACAACCAGTGGGACATCTACCGTTGCTTTGTTTTTGACTTACTTTTTGAAATTTTCCTACGATTCCAAGACGTCAAAACCAAAGCGTAGTAAACGCCTTTCAATATGTCTGTCCTCCTCGCCTCGATTTTCTACATGATAGACGAAAAGAGACGCTGCAAATATAGGAAAAAATCGTGAGATTCCAAACCAACAGGATAAAGAAAAAGTTTCAAAGAGATCTTTTCTCGTCAAACTGTGAGACGGACTTCCTCGTAGCCCAAATCTGACAAAGAGCGTTTCTTCGGATTCGCAGGTTATAAAAATATTACTTTCCTTGCATTATTATCATTTGTTTCCTTGTTCATGCATTTTCTTGAAAAGATTCTACTGTTTCTCGAAAAAGCGGCATAAAACCATTGATTCGCGCGAACGAAATATATAAGCAAATTTTATCTAGAATCATCTTTAAAAGGTAACAAATGTTTTTTGGCAGAATAGTAGTCACTCAGAGGCAAATCAAATATATGAAAATCACTATCAAACAGGCATCAAGTTTCGTTTATATAGGATTTAAATAAAGATAACGCCCTTGAAAATAGCTGGCTAATTTCTTTATGAGTAGTTAGCTCGATTATTTTTTTGCTGTTTTGTTTGCCTATCTCAAGAAAAATGGTGAATATTGCAGTTTGAAACTCAATATTTGATTTGTTTATATGAGACGATTGACTCTTTTTTTGATGCTAATCGGCGTTTTGGCCGCTGATACACTGGCTCAGACTATCGATCAGGAGAAAATGCCACAAGGATTTGTGGTGCTAAGCGACGTGATTCCTGATGTAATTCAGGAGATTCGTTACCACTCTACCTATAATTTTGTGGGAACCCGCGTGGATGGCTATGAGGAGCCGGTAGCGCTGATTACACGCCAAGCAGCTGAAGCACTGAAGGCTGTGAACAGCGAACTGATGGCACAAGGCTATCGCATCAAGGTGTATGATACCTACCGCCCCCAACGGGCGGTGAGCCACTTTGTCCGCTGGGCCAAGGCTATCGGCGACACACTGACCAAGCAAAGCTTTTACCCAGAGGTCGATAAACGCCTTCTCTTCAAATTAGGATTCATAGCCAGCAAGTCGGGCCATAGCCGCGGCTCAACCATCGACCTCACCCTGGTACATGCCCAATCAGGCAAAGAAGTAGATATGGGCGGTGTGTTCGACTATTTCGGCCAGCTCTCCCACCCCTCGTACCAACAGATTACCAAGGAGCAGAAGAGTAACCGCATGCTGCTGCGACGCGTGATGATGAAGCATGGCTTTGCTCCCCTCTCTACCGAGTGGTGGCACTTCACGCTGAAAAACGAGCCCTACCCTAACACCTACTTCGACTTCCCCATCCGCTACTACAAACAGTAACTTTTATTATTCCAACGAAAATCGAAATATGTTTAACTCAATAGGACATATTGTCCG
>JAQXZK010000205.1 GCA_029227175.1 Bacteroidales bacterium
CGGCTGATTGCCGCCCTGAACGGTCTGAAGATGATGGACACGGAGGGGAAGCTGTCTGAACTCATGGACTTCATCCGTGCCGAGAGGGCCCGGCTGGAGCTGAGTGAGGCGGGCCGCAGCAGGCGTCCGGCCGTAGACACGGCAGGGGAGAGTGCCGACACAGCGGCAGCAGGCACAAACACATCGGATGCAGACAAGGGCGCAGGCACAGAGGCCCCGACACCGGGCAACGACAGCCATGCTATTACCGACAAGGCAGACAATATAAACGGCAAAGAGAAAAGTTCTTCCACACTGTACCTTTTGGCCGGTGGAAGCAACGACAAGGCAGACAACAGCGACAAGCGAGACGGTTATGCCCCGGTATCCGTATTGTCTGATGTAAGCAATGAAGGAGGAAAAGACCGTTCCACGGGCATGAGGCGACGAAAGGGCGGGCTGCGGAAGAAGCGGAAGCATCGGCGGTACTGACAGTCGCAGTTCTCCCCAGGCCAGGGATTCTGTGGAGTAAGTCAAGATTTTTCAGTCAGAGATTTTAGTGGGAAAGGGAGAAAAAAACACCATGCGCCTTGTGTGGCGCATGGTGGTCGGACGGAAAAGAAGTGCAAAGAATCTTTTTGCACAACGAAATATCTCTGTAATGTCCGCCTTATTCGTTGCCGTATTCATCCCAGGCCTTGATGGCAAGGTCGTCGAGACTCATGGAGGTGAAGGCGTTGATGAAGGCGGAGGCGAGCCGGTCGTTCGTGAGCAGCGGCACGTTGAAGTCTATGGCTGCACGACGTATCTTGTAACCGTTGGAGAGCTCGTGCGAGGTGAGGTTCTTCGGTATGTTGATGACCATGTCTATCTGCTTGCGGCGTATCATGTCAATGGCTTGCGGCTGACTCTCCTCGGACGGCCAGTAGACCTGCGTGCAGGGAACGCCGTTCTCTACCAGATAACGAAAGCTACCGCCGGTAGCGTATAGCTGATAGCCTTTCGCGGCCAGGAGTCGGCAGGGCTCCAGGAGCGAAGCCTTCTGCTTGGCATCACCGGAAGAGATGAGGACCGACTTCTCGGGTATGGACAGTCCGACGGCAAGCATGCTCTTGAGGATGGCACAGTTGGTGTCGTCGCCCAGACAGCCCACCTCTCCCGTGGAACTCATGTCGACACCCAGGATGGGGTCTGCCTTCTGCAAGCGGTTGAAGGAGAACTGCGACGCCTTGATGCCCACGTAGTCTAGGTCGAACTCGGTCTTCACCGGTCGTTCGTAAGGTACACCCAGCATAATCTTGGAGGCAAGTTCGATAAGGTTTATCTTCAGCACTTTGCTCACGAAGGGGAATGAACGGGAGGCACGGAGGTTGCACTCGATGACCATGATGTCGTTGTCGCGTGCCATGAACTGTATGTTGAACGGACCGGAGATGTGCAGTTCGGCTGCAATCTTCTTGGCCACTTTCTTGATGCGTCGCATGGTCTCGTAGTAGAGTTTCTGCGGAGGAAACTGTATGGTGGCATCGCCCGAATGGACGCCGGCATACTCTACGTGCTCGGAAATGGCATAGGCAATGATTTCTCCCTTGTCGGCCACGGCGTCCATCTCTATCTCCTTCGCTCCCTGAATGAAACGGGAGATGACGACCGGGTGCTTCTGACTGACATTGGCTGCCATCTGAAGGAAGCGCACCAGTTCCTCCTGGTTGGAACAGACATTCATCGCCGCCCCCGAGAGGACGTAACTCGGACGCACCAGCACGGGGAAGCCCACCTGCTCGATGAAGGCATCGACCTCGGCCATGTTCGTCAGCTCTTTCCAAGCCGGCTGCACGACGCCTATGCGGTCGCACATGCTGGAGAATTTCTGCCGGTCTTCGGCATTGTCGATATATCGGGGCTGCGTACCGAGAATGGGCACCTGCTGTTCGTCCAGACGCATGGCGAGGTTGTTGGGTATCTGTCCGCCCACCGACAGTATGACACCGTGCGGCTGTTCAAGGTCGACGATATCCATCACGCGTTCAAAGGTCAGTTCGTCGAAGTAAAGCCGGTCGCACATGTCGTAGTCGGTCGACACGGTCTCGGGGTTGTAGTTGACCATGACGCTCTGGTAGCCCTGTTTGCGTGCCGTCTGTACGGCATTCACGGAGCACCAGTCAAACTCGACCGAGGAACCGATGCGATAGGCTCCCGAGCCTAAGACCATGACCGAACGGCCTACCCGGGCAGCAGATGGGTCACCGCCCGCGGGAAGAATGTCGTGTGCTGTTCCGCTATAGGTAAGGTAAAGATAATTGGTCTGTGCGGGAAACTCTCCGGCAAGGGTGTCAATCTGCTTGATGACAGGCACGATGCCAAGTTCTTTTCTGCGACGGCGTACGCGCAGACTCTCATCACCGTCCCCCAGCACGGCACGGGCAATCTGGAAGTCGCTGAATCCCTTGCGCTTCGCTTCCCGCAAGAGGTCGCGAGGGACATCCTCCAAGCGCTCGTAACCCATCATCTCCTCGTCCGTGTGCACAATGCCCATCAGTTTCTGGAGGAACCACTTGTCTATCTTGGTAAGGTCGTGAATACGGTCGACCGAATAGCCGGCCTTCATGGCCTTGGAGATGACGAACACACGCTTGTCGGTCGGTTCGCGCAGGGCCTTGTCAATATCGTCCACCTGCAAGACCTTGTTCTGCACGAAGCCGTGCATGCCCTGGCCTATCATGCGGAGGCCCTTCTGTATGGCTTCTTCAAACGTGCGGCCGATAGCCATGACCTCGCCTACGGACTTCATGCTCGAACCGAGCTCGCGGTCCACGCCCTGAAATTTTCCCAAGTCCCAACGCGGAATCTTGCACACCACGTAGTCGAGGGCCGGTTCGAAGAAGGCCGATGTAGTCTTGGTGACCGAGTTGCGCAGGTCGAAAAGGCCATAACCCAGACCCAGCTTGGCAGCAACGAATGCCAGGGGATAACCTGTGGCCTTGGACGCCAAGGCCGAAGAACGGCTCAGGCGGGCGTTTACCTCTATGACGCGATAGTCCTCGGAATTGGGGTCGTAAGCATACTGCACGTTACACTCGCCCACGATGCCGATGTGGCGGATAATCCTGATGGAGAGTTCACGCAGTTTGTGATAGTCGCGGTTTGAGAGCGTCTGCGAAGGAGCCACGACAATACTCTCTCCCGTATGTATGCCCAGCGGGTCGAAGTTTTCCATGTTGCAGACCGTGATACAGTTGTCAAATCGGTCGCGCACCACCTCGTACTCAACCTCCTTCCATCCCTTCAGGCTCTTTTCCACCAGTATCTGCGGCGAGAAATTCAAGGCTTTGCCTGCCACCGCAATCAGTTCTTCCTCGCTCTCGCAGAAGCCGGAACCCAAGCCGCCCAAGGCATAGGCCGCCCGGACGATGACCGGATAGCCCAGGTCGGCCGCAGCCGACTTAGCCTCCTCTATCGTATTGCAGGCATGGCTCTTGATGGTCCGGACATCTATCTCGTCGAGCTTCTCGACGAACAGCTCGCGGTCTTCCGTGTCAATAATAGCCTGGACAGGGGTGCCCAGCACCTGCACGTTGTATTTCTCCAACACACCGCTCCGAAACAGGCTGACGCCACAGTTGAGCGCTGTCTGTCCGCCGAAACTCAGCAGGATGCCGTCGGGCCTCTCCTTCTCGATTACCTTCTCCACAAAATAAGGTGTCACCGGCAGGAAGTAAACCCGGTCGGCAATCCCCTCCGAAGTCTGGACGGTGGCAATGTTGGGATTTATCAGGATACTGCGAATACCTTCTTCCTTCAGGGCTTTCAACGCCTGGCTGCCGGAATAATCAAACTCGCCGGCCTCACCAATCTTGAGTGCACCGGAACCGAGCAACAGTACTTTCTTTATCTTGTTCATGATGACATTACGTTTTTAGAGTAGTGAGAAAAACTGACTAAAGATAAACTCCGTATCTGTAGGTCCGGAGCAAGCCTCAGGATGGAACTGTGCCGAGAACCAGGGCATCGTACGGTGGCGAATGCCTTCGTTCGAACCGTCGTTCATGTTCACGAAGAGCGGTTCCCAGTCTTCAGGAATGGTTTCATTACAAACCGCATAGCCATGATTCTGCGAGGTAATGAAGCACTGGGTGGCAGGCTTGCCATCCTGCATCAGGCGCACGGGCTGGTTATGGCCACGATGGCCGTACTTGAGCTTCTCGACCTTCGCACCGGCAGCCAGAGCCAGAATCTGATTTCCCATGCAGATGCCATATATCGGCTTGCCCAGCTTCATATATTCCTGCACATGAGCAACAGTCGCCCCGCAAAGATTCGGGTCGCCGGGCCCATTCGAGATGAACAGTCCGTCGAAGAACGCTCCTCCCCGACCGTCCATATGGGAGTTGAAATCATAGTCCCACGGCACTACGGTTATGCTTACGTCATACTTCAGCAGTTCGCGAATGATATTCTGCTTCACACCCATGTCGACCAGGCACACCTGCTTGCGTCCGTTGCCGAAGTGTTCTATCTCCTTCGTGCTCACAATGGCCACCTGATTCACAAGATTGGGATTCTCAAACGGGATATCCTCACCCCCGTCAAAGACAATCTTGCCACTCATCGAGCCATGCTCGCGCAACACCTTCGTGAGTTCGCGGGTATCAATGCCCTCTATGCCGACAATCTGTTCTTCCTTGAGCCACTGCGCCAGTGAGCGATTGGCATTCCAGTGACTGTACTCCTCCGAATAGTCGCTCACCACCAACGCACGCACATGGATATGGTCGCTCTCATAAAAAGAAGAGAGACCGTTAGCCTCTTCCGAAGCCGAAGGTACTCCATAATTGCCCACAAGAGGGAATGTCATCACCAAAATCTGTCCACTATACGAAGGGTCGGTCAGGCTCTCAGGATAACCCATCATGGCCGTATTGAAAACGACTTCACCGTTCACGGCCTTCTCGTAGCCGAAACTGGTGCCATGAAATTCCTGACCTCCCTCCAACACCAAGGTCACTTTCCTGTTTGATTTCATATCTCTTTCTTCTATTTATATGCTGTCACTTGATAATCTTGATAAAATCCATAAAGAGAGGATGAGGAGCAAGTACCGTACTTGCATACTCGGGATGAAACTGCGTACCGATGTACCACTTGTTGGCTGGAATCTCGACAATCTCCACAAGGCCGGATTCGGGGTTACGCCCCGTACACTTCATTCCATGAGCCTCATACTCATTCTGATAACTGTTGTTGAACTCATAGCGATGGCGATGACGCTCGCTGACCAACGGCTGCCCGTAGATGGCTGCCACACGACTGCCCGGTGACAATGCACACTCATAGGCTCCCAGACGCATCGTGCCACCCATGTCGACAATGTTCTTCTGGTCTTCCATGATGTCAATCACGTTATGGGGCGTTGACGCATCCATCTCGCGACTGTTCGCGTCCGTATAACCCAACACGTCGCGCGCAAACTCGATGACCATCATCTGCATGCCCAGACAGATGCCGAAGGTAGGGATATCATGGGTTCGAGTATATCGCGCCGCCGCAATCTTGCCCTCAATGCCACGGCCGCCAAAGCCCGGACAGATGATGACTCCTGCCATGCCTGCCAGCTTGTCGGCCACCGTCCCGTCGTTTATCTCTTCGCTGTTGATGAAGTGAATCTTCACCTTCACCTCGTTGTATATACCGGCCAGAATGAGGCTCTCGCGAATGCTCTTATAGGCATCCTGAAGGTCATACTTGCCCACCAGTCCCACATGTACCTCACGCAAGGAGCGACGTTGCAAGTCGAGGAAGTTGTGCCAGGACGACATCGAAGGCTTCTCGCCCACCGGGATGCCGAACCGACGCAGGATGGCCGCGTCGAGGCCCTGCGACTGCATGCTCACCGGCACCTCATAGATGCTTGGCATGTCTTCGCTCTGCACCACACACTCCAAATCGACGTTGCAGAACGATGCGACCTTACGGCGTATATTGTCCGAAAGATGCTTCTCCGTACGCAGCACCAATACGTCCGGCTGTATGCCCATGCCCTGCATTTCCTTTACCGAGTGCTGCGTCGGCTTGGTCTTCAGCTCGTCGGCCGCCTTGAGATAAGGCACATAAGTGAGATGGACATTCACCGCGTTGCGCCCCAGTTCCCAGCGCAGCTGTCGGATAGCCTCTAAAAAGGGCGCACTCTCGATGTCGCCGATAGTGCCACCAATCTCAGTGATTACGAAGTCAAAGTCTTCTTCCTCGCGCAACATGCGACGCTTGATTTCATCGGTAATGTGAGGCACCACCTGAATCGTCTTGCCCAGATAGTCTCCGCGTCGTTCGCGGTCAATGACCGTCTTATATATGCGGCCTGTGGTGACCGAGTTGCGACGGGTTGTCCGTATGCCGGTGAACCGTTCGTAATGGCCGAGGTCGAGGTCGGTCTCCATGCCGTCAACCGTCACATAGCACTCGCCATGCTCGTAGGGATTCAGTGTGCCCGGGTCAATGTTGATATAGGGATCGTACTTCTGTATGGTGATGCTGTAACCACGAGCCTGAAGCAGCTTGCCGATGGAAGCCGAGATGATGCCCTTGCCTAAGGAAGACACCACACCGCCTGTTACGAAAATATATTTTGCCATAACTATTTACACTTTCACTATTGGGGATTGCTGTTTATTTACAATGTTTCTCATAATACTCCACAAACGCCCTGTTCAGCATGCGCAGTCCGCCGGGAGTCGGATAGTCACCCGTGAAATACCAATCTCCGGTATGGTTCGGGCAGGACTTGCGCAGTCCTTCACACGACTGGAAGATGATCTCTATCCGGGTGCCTATGCCCGGAGGCGTGAGCAGTTCGGCAATCTTGCGCGACACCTCCTCGTCGGTAAAGGACGCGTAGATATCCTTAACATAATTCACCATCTCTCCGCTGTCGCTCTGCAGCGTCTGTACAATCTTTTCATACGTACGGTGCAGGATGTCCTCCATACCCCTTTCCCGCAGCAGAGCCAATGCCGCCTTAAACGCAATAAACTGGTCCATGCTCGACATATCAATGCCATAGTAGTCAGGATAACGAATCTGGGGGGATGAAGACACAATGATGGCCTTTCGAGGATGCAAACGGTCCAGGATACGGATAATGCTCTGGCGGAGAGTCGTTCCGCGCACGATACTGTCGTCAATGATAACCAGGTTGTCGACATCCGGCTCCAGACTGCCATAGGTTATGTCATACACGTGTGCGGCCAAATCGTTGCGGCTATTGCCCTCGGCAATGAACGTGCGCAACTTGATGTCCTTGATGGCTACTTTCTCACTGCGGATGCGCATGGAAAGGATGTGGTCTATGTCTGCCTCTCGCGAAGGATTCCTCATCAGTTCGCGCAACTTGTCCTCCTTCAAGCGGTTCAGGTAGTTGTCCATACCTTCCACCAGTCCGAAGAAAGCCACCTCGGCCGTATTGGGGATGTAAGAAAACACCGTGTGCTCCACATCATAGTCGATGGCCGGCAGAATCTGTCCAACGAGATTCTGACCCAGCTCCTTGCGCTCCCTGTATATATCGCGGTCGCTTCCTCTGCTGAAATAAATGCGTTCGAAGGAGCAGGCCCTCTTCTCGCGGGGCTGATTGATTTGTTCCAATCGGATAGAGCCGTCCTGCTTCGTGAGCAACGCCTCGCCCGGCTGCAACTCGTGTATGTCGTCAATCGGCACATTCAACACCGTCTGTATGACCGGCCGTTCGGAAGCCAGTACCAGGATTTCCTCGTCCCGATACCAGAAGGCGGTGCGTATGCCCCAAGGGTCGCGCAAGGCAAACGACTCACCGCTTCCCGTCACGCCACACATCACATATCCACCGTCCCAGTAGCAACTGCTCGTGCGCAACACATTGGCCATGTCCATGCTCTTTTCAATGGCATGTGTCAGGTCCAGACCGGTCTTTCCCTTGGCACTGCAGATGTTGTATACACGCTCCACTTCGCGGTCCAGCCGATGACCCACCTGTTCCAGGATGATGTGCGTATCGGCATATTTTCTCGGGTGCTGACCGTTAGCTACGATGCGTTGGAAGACCTCGTCGACATTCGTCAGGTTGAAATTACCACACAAGGAGAGGTTCTTGGCTCTCCAGTTGTTACGACGCAAAAAAGGGTGGATATAATCCAACCCACTTTTTCCCGTAGTCGAGTAACGCAAATGACCCATATACAACTCGCCGATGAAGGGAGGCAACTCATCACCCTCAGCCTCATGCTGCTGACCGTGTACGGCATTGAATATCTCCGTAATGGCCGACGTGCCCGAAGCTCTCTCTCGGAACATGTATTCATCACCGGGCTGTGCACTCAGACGAACGCAGACGATACCGGCTCCTTCCTGTCCGCGGTTGTGCTGTTTTTCCATGAGCAGGTACAGTTTGTGCAGCGCATACTGCAACGTACCGTACTTCTCTTGATAGTATCTCAGTGGTTTCAGCAACCTTATCATTGCCACGCCACATTCATGTTTCAACTGTTCCACTTTGTTGTCTGGTTTGGCAGAATCGCTTCCAACTGGGTAACCGGCGGAGGAGATTCTTTGGTTATACGCTTGTGAGAATCGCTTCTGTATTCTTGTCGCCGTGACAATCGTCTCACTGTTCGTAGGCCTGTTCGTGGACTCCCGCTACGGCACGTCCACTCGGGTCGTTCATATCCTTCCACGCTGCATCCCACTCCAACGCAATGGCTGTCGAGCAGGCCACACTGGCCTCATGAGGCACACTGCGTGCCGCACTCTCGCTGGGGAAGTGTTCCTCGAAGATACTGCGATAGTAATATTCTTCCTTGCACAACGGAGTATTGATGGGGAATCGCTCAGCCGCATGTGCCATCTGTTCGTCAGACACGGCTTCCGAAGTAATCTTCTTCAGTGTGTCAATCCAGCTATAACCTACGCCATCGCTGAACTGCTCTTTCTGTCTCCATACTATTTCTTCGGGCAACATATCGGCAAAGGCTTCCCGAACGATGCGCTTCTCCATGGTCTTGCCCGGACACATCTTGGCTGCCGGATTGGTGCGCATTGCCACGTCCAGGAACTCTTTGTCCAGGAAAGGCACACGACCTTCTACGCCCCACGCTGCCAGACTCTTGTTGGCGCGCAAACAATCGTAGAGGTGCAGTTTAGAGAGCTTCCTCACGGTCTCCTTGTGGAACTCCTCTGCCGATGGCGCTTTATGGAAATAGAGATAGCCGCCGAATATCTCGTCAGCTCCCTCACCCGAGAGCACCATCTTGATGCCCATAGACTTGATGACACGGGCCAAGAGATACATCGGGGTTGAGGCACGCACCGTCGTCACGTCGTATGTCTCGATAAAATATATCACGTCACGGATGGCATCCAACCCTTCCTGGATGGTGTAGTTTATCTCATGATGAACCGTCCCAATGTGTTCTGCCACCTTACGAGCCTTGTCCAAATCGGGCGCACCCTTCAGACCTACGGCAAAGGAGTGCAGGCGTGGCCACCAGGCTCTCGTCTGACTGTCGTCCTCTATGCGGTGCTCGGCATACTTCTGCGTAATGGCACTAATCACACTGCTGTCCAGTCCGCCCGACAAGAGGACGCCATACGGCACGTCACTCATCATCTGCTTCTTCACGGCAGCACGCAATGCCTGTCGTATGTCCTCGCTGCTGGCCGGATTGTCCTTCACAGCCTCATAATCGAACCAGTCACGCTGATACCAGCGTTTCATGCCCGGGTCTTCACTCCAGTAGTAATGACCCGGCAGGAAGGGCTCATAACGCTCGCACTGCCCCTCAAGTGCCTTCAACTCGCTGGCCACATAAACCGTTCCATCGCTGTCATAGCCTATATATAAAGGTATGACACCAATCTGGTCACGGGCAACCAGAAAACTATCACGCTCCTCATCATAGAGGGCAAAAGCAAAGATACCGCTCAGGTCTTCCAGAAAGCGGACACCCTTTTCCCTGTACAACGCCAGAATCACTTCACAATCACTACCCGTCTGGAAATCGTACTTTCCCTCGTACTGCTTGCGTATGTCCAAATGATTATAAATCTCACCATTGACAGCCAACACCTGTTTCTTGTCAGGAGAAAACAGCGGCTGGCGACCACTTTCAGGGTCGACAATACTCAGACGCTCATGCGCCAGAATGGCAGCCTTGCCACAATAAATGCCACTCCAATCCGGACCACGATGGCGTATTTTCTGACTCATTCGAAGTGCCTTTTGTCTCAAGTCACCAGTCTGGTGCTTGATGTTGAAAATCGATACTATACCACACATACCTTTATTGTTATTTCGTTATATTTCTTTTGCTTTCCTTATTGGTCGTATGTCCAAACTACATCCGTAGCGACTCAGTTGTAGCAGCTCTCGCCATGTTCGTACACGTCCAAGCCCTCTTCCTCAATGCGTCGGTCACACCTGAGTCCGTGTGTATACTTGATGGTATTGAAGATAATCATGCCGGCAACAAAAGCAAAGGCTGCCACGGCAACCGCACCCAGTGCCTGTACGCCCAAACTGCATGTCGTTCCCAAGCTGCTATCACAGAACACTCCCGTCAGGACTGTACCGAGAAAGCCACCCACACCATGCACAGAGACAGCACCTACCGGGTCGTCAATCTTCAGGGTCTTATCCATAAAACTTACTGAGAAACACATGCACACCGACACAAAGAAGCCGATGAAAGCCGCTGCACCGATACTCACACAGTCACACCCGGCCGTAATGCCCACCAAACCGGCGAGAACACCGTTGCAAACCATAGAGAGCGAAGGCTTGCCGTCTACCAACCAGGTATAGGCCAAAGCCGCAATGCCACCGGTAGCCGCAGCCATATTCGTGGTCACAAACACATGACTCATCTTCACCGCGTTGGCATAGCCCGTTGCCGCCACCGTGCTACAAGGATTAAATCCGAACCAGCCCATCCAAAGGCAGAACACACCCAGCGCACAGAGTGTAAGGTTATGACCGGGAATGGCTCGGCTCTTGCCATTCTTGTCGTACTTGCCCACACGAGGTCCCAACACAATGGCACCCGCCAAGGCCAAGGCTCCACCACACAGATGGACCACCGTACTTCCTGCGAAGTCGTGGAACCCTAAATCGGCCAACCAGCCACCGCCCCAAGACCAATGGCCTTCGAACGGATAGACAAACGCCGAAATCAGGATACTGTATATTACATACATGGAGAATTTCGTCCGCTCGGCCATCGCACCCGATACTATTGTTGCAGTCGTGGCACAAAACACGGTCTGGAAAATAAATGTGCACTCGGCCGGAACATTGCTGTCGCTCCCTATGAAGCCGAATCCGTTCCACCCGAAGAAAGCATTACCCGCACCATACATGATGGAGAATCCCAATACCCAGTATAAGACAGAACCACACATGAAGTCGACAAAGTTCTTCATCAAGATGTTGGCCGTATTCTTCTGCTGGGTCAGGCCTGCTTCCACCAATGCAAAGCCGGGTTGCATCCAGAACACCAGAATGGCGCCCAACAAGACCCACAAGGTATCCAAACCGTTCACATAACTCTTTGACTCCTCAACAACCGGGAGCACGATATCTGACAGCATCATGTCTATTTTTCTTTTTCCGAACTAAACAATCTTTTTCCTCATCTCATTTCTTGTCTCTCAACACCGTATCGCCATTTTCTCCCGTGCGAATGGACCACACATCCAACACATCCGACACGAAGATGCGACCGTCTCCAACCTCACCCGTATGGGCTACCTTCAGGATAACATTTACCGTGGGCGCAACAAACATCTCACGACACACAATCGAAATCTTCATACGCTCTATCACGTCCGTACTGTACTGCACACCACGATAAACGCGCTCCTGGCGACTCTGACCGATGCCGTGTACCGGATGGTACTCGAACCAGTCTATGTCGCTACTGAGCAACGCTTCCTTGACTTCCTCAAATTTGGTCTTTCGGATAATGGCCTCAATCTTCTTCATACCCTAATTACTTTAATAAAACAATCTTTTTTACCTTTAAAAACCTGTTACCTTTGTATTTGTTTTTGCCTATTTGATTTCATTTTATTGTCATATTCATCAAAATTCAATCTTTTTGCTCTTGTTTTACGTGATTCGCGTTGCAAAAGTATAGAATAACATTATAACCTCAAAACATTATGACAGAAATTTTACGATTTCAGTGATATTTTTCTTGCTTCAAAGTATAAACACTTTCTTTTATCCTTTGTTTTAATACTTTTTACTATCACATTATTAGGCTAATAGACAAATAAAGGCATAAAACTGCCATTATGCTACGCAAATCCGGAAATCGATTCCGCACCGTTCGGAGAGAGCGTCATTCAAATGCCATTCAAAAACAGGTCTGAACACCTACTCGTAGAGGAAGTAAAAACACCCCCCCTGAAAGCCATATATCATGCAAACGACCATGTCATATCATATAAATGGCAAACAGCATGGTTTGACCGTCCAGACAGGACTCAAAAAAAAGAAGAGGCTGAATCGTAGCCAAAGCTACACTCAACCTCTCTAAAAAAACCACGGCACTGAAGCTATAAAACTACCATTTCACAAAACAACAACAAAGTTTATGGGTATTGTACGATAATGTATGCCCTCATGAGACTTATTTACCTTGCATTGCTTAAATATTGATGAACTTTCCGGGCTGCATCACGACCACCGGCCATGGCACGAACCACCAAAGAGGCACCGCTGGCAGCATCACCGCAAACAAATACATTCCGAGGAAATTCGGGTTGCTGCGGTTTCAAGAAACCCATTGCCAGGAAGCAGGCCTCGCACTTGATGACTTCCGGTTCGCCGGCCTCAACCATGAGTGGCCGGCCTCCCTCCGGATTCGGTGTCCAGTCTATAGGCTGGACACGAACACCGGTGAGGCGTCCGTTCTTGCCAAGGAACTCCAACGTGTTGATGTTCCAGCGGCGTACACAGCCCTCTTCGTGACTTGAGGTTGTCTTTAGCACGCGAGGATAGTTAGGCCAAGGATTCTGCGGGTCATCCGGTCCTTCAACAGGGCGAGGCATGATTTCTATCTGCGTCACGCTCTTGCAGCCTTGTCTGTGGGCCGTACCGATACAGTCAGAACCGGTATCACCACCGCCAATCACAAGTACATCCTTTCCTTTACATGTGACACGCTGGCAGTCGTCACCGGCCGGTAGAGGCGATTCCTCAGACAGCGGAATGAGGTTTCCTTTTGCATCGAAATTCAATTCTCCCATGAGCACCTGATTCTGCTGGGAGAGTAATTCAAGAGCGAGATGAACCCCCTTGAGCTCTCGTCCCGGAATGTTGAGGTCTCTCGCCTGAGGAGTTCCCGTAGCAATGACATAAGCGTCATATCCCTCAGGGAGCGCGGTCACATCGATCGGGGTGTTGTAACGGAAGGCTATGCCCTCCTGAACCAGAAGAGCAATGCGCCGGTCAATGATCTTCTTGTTCAATTTGAAATTCGGAATACCATAACGCAACAATCCGCCCGCAGCCTGATGTTTGTCAAAGACGGTGATCGTATAGCCCAAGTGGTTCAAGCGATTGGCAACAACCAGACCGGCAGGTCCGGCACCCACGACAGCCACAGACTTGCCGTTACGCTTGATGTCGGCCGGACGGATGATATTCTCACGCCAAGCAGCTTCGGTGATGGCCGCTTCGTTTTCTCGGTTAGTGGTTGCCGCATGGTCCGTGAGGTTCAGGACACAGGCCTTCTCGCACAAGGCAGGACAGACGCGTCCGGTAAACTCGGGGAAATCGTTGGTTGCATTGAGCAAGCGGTAAGCGAGTTCCCACTCACCCTTGCATAAGGCATCATTCCACTCGGGAGTCTTGTTGCCAATCGGACAAGCCCAATGACAGAACGGGACACCACAGTCCATGCAGCGGCTGGCCTGCATCATACGGTCGCGCGTGTTCAACGTCTGCTCTACTTCACCAAAATCCTGTATTCTATCGTGTAAGGGTCGATACCCGGCTTCTTGTCGGGGTACTTCCATGAATGCTTTGAATTTTCCCATTGTAAGAAAGGGTTATGAGGAGGTTTTCGGGTCTTTCTCATCGAAAAGAGAAGAAAGAGGAACGCTCCGTTTTTTGTATATATGATTACTTGCTGAATAGGTTTAAGCCCTCCTCCCTCCTCGTGCGAGCAGGGAGGCATGTCTTCACTTAATTGTTTATCAACTGCATATTAGCGATTTTCTCCTGCAACTGGCGAATCTTCTCTTCCTGCAACACGCGCTTGTACTCAATCGGTGTCACCTGAATAAAGTCCTCGATATAGCGATTCCAGTCATCGAGCATGCGGCGAGCCAACGCAGAGCCTGTGTAGAGGTAGTGCTGACGCACGAGTTCATGCAGTTCCTTGCGGGCAGAAGCCTCCTCGACAAGGGAAATCTCCACCTGGTCCATGTTACAGAAGTAATCAAAGTTGTGATGTTTATCCCATACGTAAGCCAGACCGCCACTCATACCGGCTGCAAAGTTGCGACCTGTTTCTCCCAAGACGACAACACGACCACCGGTCATATATTCACAACAATGGTCTCCGGCTCCTTCGATAACCGCCAAAGCCCCCGAGTTGCGCACGGCGAAACGTTCACCCACGCGACCATTCACATACAGCTCTCCACTGGTAGCACCGTAAAGACCCGTATTGCCTGCAATGATGTTATCTTCAGCTACGAAGTCGGCATTCAGCCGGGATGGAGGCAGGATGCTGATACGTCCGCCCGAGAGTCCCTTGCCAAAGTAGTCGTTTGTCTCTCCCTCCAGACGGATGTTCAATCCCTTTACGGCAAAAGCACCGAAACTCTGTCCGGCCGAGCCCTTGAACTTAATGTTGATTGTTGAATCGGGAAGCCCCTCCTCGCCATACTTCTTGGCTATGGCACCCGAAAGCATGGTTGTAATAGCGCGGTCCGTATTCTTGATAGCATAAGCTCCTTCTTGTCCTCCTCGAGGAGCCTCGAGCGAAGGACTGAAATCGCGCAGCAGGCGTTCGTTCAGTTCGTTGGTAACTCGGGAAAATTCTCCCCTGTCCCAATAGAGTGCCTTCTCTGACTGAACAGCAGGCACATGAAGCAGTCGGCCGAAGTCTATCGTCCCTTGCTTGGTGTTTACATCTCGAGGCTGCACCTCAATAAGATCTGTACGACCAATGATATCCTTCAGTTTCTTGACACCGATTTCAGACAAGTACTCGCGTGTCTGCTCTGCCAGGAAGGTAAAGAAGTTGACCACATAGTCGGCACGCCCACGAAACTTGGCACGAAGGGCCTCATCCTGTGTCGCCACACCGACAGGGCAAGTATTTGTGTTACACTTGCGCATCATGACACATCCCAGCACGATAAGAGGCAATGTACCGAAGCTAAACTCGTCAGCACCCAACATGGCCATGAGAATCACGTCACGGGCTGTCTTGAGCTGACCGTCAGTCTGGAGACGCACCTGATTACGCAGTCCGTTCAGGACCAAGGTCTGCTGCGTCTCTGCCAAACCTATTTCAGGAGAGATACCGGCAAAGCGCATACTGCTGGCCGGGCTGGCACCCGTACCACCCTCTGCTCCGGAAATCACGATCAAGTCGGCTTTTGCTTTGGCCACGCCGGCAGCAATGGTACCCACGCCACTCTCGGCCACTAATTTCACGCTGACAGCAGCAGTCGGATTGATATTCTTGAGGTCAAAAATGAGCTGCGCCAAGTCCTCGATACTATAGATGTCATGGTGAGGAGGCGGAGAAATAAGCGTGATGCCCGGAATGGCATTACGCGTCTTGGCAATAATCTTGTTTACCTTGAAACCCGGCAACTGACCTCCTTCACCCGGCTTGGCTCCCTGCGCTACCTTAATCTGCAGTTCCTCGGCATTTACCAAATACTCTGCCGTAACGCCAAAACGTCCGGAAGCAATCTGCTTCGTCTTGCTACTAAGGCTGACGCCGTCAACCTCCGTGTGGTAACGGACATTATCCTCACCACCTTCACCGGTATTACTGCGCGTTCCCAGTCTGTTCATTGCCAAGGCCAAAGCCTCGTGAGCCTCAATGCTGAGGGCACCGAACGACATGGCACCCGTCACGAAATGCTTGACAATGCTCTCGACCGGTTCTACCTCGTCCAAAGGTGTAGGCACAGCCGCTTTCTTAAAGGAGAGGAAGTCGCGCAGGAAAATGGGTTTCTCCTTTTCGTCAACAATCTTAGCCCACTCCTTGTATTTCTTGTATGAGCCCAAACGGGTTGCAATCTGCAGATTGGCGATTGTCTCTGGGTTCCATGCATGCTCGATACCGTCCTTTCGATAGGAGAAAAGTCCGTTGTTGGGCAACAGATCCGTTTCAGCCTGTGAGATGGAGAACGCCTCACGATTGAGTGCGATGTATTCCTTCGCAATATCGCGCAGTCCGATGCCGCCGATGGTGCTGACCTCTGTTCCAAAGTATTTCTTCAACAATTCCTCTGACAGACCGATGCTCTCGAATATCTTCGCACCCCGATAGGAACGGATGGTAGAGATACCCATCTTGGACATGATTTTCTTCAAGCCCTTGTCTACCGCCTTGATATAGTTCTTCTCGGCCGTTGCATATTCTTCCTGTATCTTATGATCCTTTACCAAATGGTCGAGCACGGCATATGTCATGTAGGGATTGATAGCACTGGCACCGTAGCCCAACAGCAAGGCCGCGTGCATGACCTCCCGAATCTCACCACTCTCCACGATAAGCGCCGTCTGTACACGCTTGCCCACACTGATAAGATAGTGGTGAACGGCACTAACGGCAAGCAATGAAGGAATAGCGGCATGGGAAGCATCTATATCCCGGTCGCTTAGAATGATGTAGTTCACTCCCTCGTCTACACTTGCTTCCGCCTTCTTGCAGAGAGCATCCAAAGCGCTGCGCAATCCTGCCTCGCCCTTGCTAATCTCGAAGAGAATAGGGAGCTTGATGGTATTGAAACCTTTGTAACGGATGTTGCAGAGCATATCAAGCTCGGTATTGGTCAAGACCGGCTGCGGCAGACGTACCATCTTGCAGTTGGACTCGTCCGGCGTCAGGATGCCACTGCCTACGCGACCGATGTATTCGGTCAGTGACATGACCAGTTCTTCTCGGATAGGGTCAATGGCCGGATTCGTGACTTGGGCAAACTGCTGGCGGAAGTAGTTGAAGAGTATTTGTGGCCGGTCACTGATGACAGCAAGCGGCGTATCGTTACCCATAGCAGCAACAGGTTCCTGACCGGTCGTACACATGGGGATGAGCGTACGGTCGATGTCTTCCTGACCAAATCCGAAAGCACGTAACTTCTTGTCGTAACCAGCCACGCCATTCTCTACTTTACGACCGCTCTTGAGTTTCTCAAGCTGGATGCGGTTGGTTGAGAGCCACTGACGATAAGGATGTTCCTTGGCCAGTTTTTCCTTTATCTCGCCATCATAGTATATCTTGCCTTTCTGTGTATCAATGAGCAATATCTTACCCGGCTGCAAGCGGCCCTTGCTTACGACCTCACTTGGCTCGAAGTCCATAACACCCACTTCACTGGCCACAACCATCATTCCGCCCTTGGTAATCGTATATCGGGACGGACGCAGACCGTTGCGGTCAAGCATACCTCCGGCAAAACGGCCGTCTGAGAACATCAGTGCAGCCGGACCGTCCCACGGCTCCATCAGGATGGAGTAATACTCGTAGAAGGCCTTCAGGTCTTCGGAAATGGGGTTCTTGTCGTTGAACGACTCAGGCACCAGAATGGCCATCGCCTGCGGAAGACTCATTCCGCTCATCACCAAGAACTCGAACACGTTGTCGAGGCTCGCCGAGTCACTCATCTCCTCCTCTACAATGGGGCGGATGTCTCTGATGTCACCCAATGCCTCACTGCTGAGCACACTCTCGCGTGCCTTCATCCAGCCACGGTTACCGCGGACGGTATTGATTTCGCCGTTATGACAGAGGAAACGGAACGGCTGTGCCAGTTTCCACTTCGGGAAAGTATTTGTACTGAAACGGCTGTGTACCAAAGCCAGTCCCGAGGTGAAGTAGTTGTTGCTCAAATCCGGGAAGAAACGGCGCAGCTGGCCACTGGTCAACATGCCTTTATATATAATGCTTTTGCTCGAGAGAGAACAGATGTAGAAGTCGTCGCTTCCTTCCTGTCTCAACAACGGGAGGGTTGCCACCCGACGTTCTATTCTCTTGCGAATCTTGTAGAGTATGCGGTCAAAGCGAGGAACATCTTCCTCTGACACGCCCGTAATGAAGACCTGCTTGATGTCAGGCATCACTTCACGAGCACCTATGCCCGGTACGTCTTCGTTGACAGGCACACTGCGAAGATGCATCAACTGAAGACCCTCGCGCTCAATCTCCTCAATCATCACACTGAGAATCGCACGCTGCAGGGACTCATCCTTGGGAAAGAATACCAGTCCTGTGCCGTAACGTCCCTTCTCAGGTACCGGGATACCCTGCAGAAGGATAAATTCATGAGGAATCTGGAGCAGAATACCGGCTCCATCACCTGTCTTGTCACGTGTTTCCGCACCGCGATGCTCCATATTCTCAAGCACCCTCAGCGCATTGTCTACCAATTCATGGTTCTTATTGCCATGAATGTTTACCACCATACCCACACCACAAGCATCGTGCTCGTACTGGGGTTGATACAGTCCTTGTTTTAGTTCAGCGTCCATTTATTACAGTTATTTGGTACAGCAGTGCCCACATATCCTTTGAAAAGTTCATGGCCGGACTACTTTGTGTCACTATCAGAGCAGCCAACCATGAACAAGGAAAGTGAACTAAAACTGTTATTTTACATAGGTTTAAATATAGAGTAACTCGCGATATTTCGGCAATGTCCACATACGGTCATCGACTACCAGTTCCAGCTTGTCAATGTGATAACGTATCTCGTCAAAACAGCTGGCTACCGTGTCGTGGTATGCTATTGCCTTGGCACGTTCTTCTGTTATCTTATTGGCAGACTTGCGTGCCTCTACCATGGCTGTCACATGTTCGGAGATGAAGGCGGTGCGCTCTGCGATTTCTTCAATCACACGCAGGTTCTCGGCAGACAAAGCCTTGGCTTTCTCCTCGCCCATGATGGCAATGAGTTTGTAAACATTATCGATAAGCTTGCTTTGGTATTCGATGGCGATAGGAATGATATGGTTAATGGCCAAATCGCCCAATACGCGAGCCTCAATCTGAATTTTCTTGGTATAGGTTTCCCACTTCACTTCGTTGCGGGCTTCCAGTTCCTTGCGAGTCATCACACCGGCCTTTTCGAACATCCGGACACTTTCCGGCTTGAGGTATGCGTCGAAGATGAGCGGACAACTTGTCTCGCAATCCAGACCACGCTTCAAGGCCTCTTCCTTCCATTCGTCGCTGTAGCCATTGCCTTCGAAACGAATTGGCTTACACTCCTTGATATATTTGCGCAGGACAGTCAGGATAGCACTCTGCTGTGCCTGACCCTCGGCCATCAATGCGTCTACATCCTGCTTGAACTGTACCAACTGCTCGGCTACCGCAGTGTTCAGCACAATCATGGCTGCCGCCGTGTTGGCCTCACTACCCACAGCACGGAACTCGAAACGGTTACCGGTGAACGCAAACGGAGAGGTACGGTTACGGTCGGTGTTGTCAATCATAATCTCTGGAATCTGAGGTATATCCATGCTCAAGCCGCGTTTCTCGCCGCTGCCTGCAATGCTGTCGTCCGTACTGTTCTCGACGGCATCGAGCATGCTGGAGAGCTGCTTGCCCAAGAAGCTGGAGATGATAGCAGGAGGAGCCTCGTTGGCACCCAGACGATGAGCATTCGTAGCACTCATGATGCTGGCCTTGAGTAAGCCATTATGATGATATACCGCCATCAAGGCATTTACGACGAAGGTGATGAAACGCAGGTTCTCTATCGGGGTCTTGCCCGGTCCGAAGAGCAGCACACCGGTATCTGTACCCAATGACCAGTTACAGTGCTTGCCGCTACCATTGATGCCCTTGAAAGGTTTCTCGTGAAGAAGTACGCGGAAGCCGTGCTCGGCAGCTACGTTACGCATCAACGACATCAATATCATGTTGTGGTCGACGGCCAGGTTACACTCCTCGTAGATAGGAGCCAACTCAAACTGACCCGGAGCCACCTCGTTATGTCTGGTCTTAACCGGAATACCCAACTCGACGGCGCGGATTTCCAGGTCTTTCATGAACTCCATGACGCGCTGAGGGATGCTACCGAAATAATGGTCCTCCAACTGCTGGTTCTTGGCAGCCTCATGACCCATCAAGGTGCGACCGGTCAGGAGTAGGTCGGGACGGGCACCGGCAATGCCTTCATCAACCAAGAAATATTCCTGCTCGATGCCTAAGAAAGCTTTCACCTTCTTGACACTCGGGTCGAAGTAACGGCAGACGTCGATAGCAGCCATGTCTACGGCGCGCAATGCACGCAGCAACGGAGCCTTATAGTCAAGCGATTCGCCTGTATAGGAGATGAAGATAGTAGGGATACACAACGTGTCGTCCATGATGAACACCGGAGAGGAAGCATCCCACGCCGTATAACCACGAGCCTCGAATGTATTGCGGATACCACCGTTCGGGAAGCTGGACGCGTCCGGTTCCTGCTGAATCAGGACCTTGCCTTCAAATTCTTCCAGCACACCACCCTTGCGGTTGTACTCGATAAAACTCTCGTGCTTCTCGGCTGTTCCACCTGTCAATGGCTGGAACCAGTGTGTGTAATGGGTAACGCCCATCTCTGTAGCCCACTGTTTCATGCCGGCAGCCACGCTGTTGGCAATGCAACGGTCCAACGGAGCTCCGTTGTCAATCACGTCAACAAGGGCATCGTATGCATCCTTGGGCAGGTAACGGAACATCTTTTCACGGTCAAATACATGCTTGGCATACAAGCGGTCCATTCTTTCTTCAGGGGCTTTCACTGTGGATGGCTTCTTACTAAGTGCCTTTTCTACCACCTTAAATCTCGTTTCAGACATAATACCTATTTGTTGTTATATTACTTATTTTAGTGTCATTTCTCTTCTCAAAGACAAATAAGACAATCTTTTTGATTGATTTTACTTGTTTGACGTTGCAAAAGTATATAACCACATTATATCTACCAAACAAAATGGAATAAATTTTACGAAAATATTATCATTTTATTCTTATTTCTCCGATTTCAATTACTTTTTTACACTAATAACTCTTTGTTTACAGTAATAAAGTCAATTATATATGCTTATTTCAGGTTTTGCCAAGTTGGAAAGCATCTTTATCCTAACGATAAAAAAAGGCCCTACCTCCAAGAAGAATCTATCGCCTCGCCGACATCCGATTAGGGCTATTCTTTGATTTATCTTCCTCTTTTATGGCTTTTATCTATCGTTCGACGACCGTCGAACGATAACAGGAAACTATAAGACGGACAACAAAAAGCCACCACAAGGCAAAACACAAGCCTATCTGTCGCCAACAAACAAGTAGCTGTGGTCCGGTTAACCCAAATCGGTTCGTTCAGGTTTAGCCGATTGAGGTTAAACTCAAATCGGTCATTTAGATTTGGATTAAAAAGAGCAGGCACTGACCGGAGCTTTATGCACCCCAATCAATGCCTGCTGAAGTTTCTTTCGACCTTTCCTCTCAGTCCATCCGCACAATCATAAACAGTTTCTTAAACTCGTGCCTGTAAACAAGGCAGGCCGTCAGGAAGTAAACAGCACATTGTATCCACAGTCCCCGATACTCGAAAGCCACCTGGTCGAGCGACGCACCGGTTCCCATGATGCGCACATAGCCGTGCATGCCAAAGGTAGAGGGGAATATCCACGACACGTAACGCCAGAACATCGGTTCGGAAGCCACCGGCCAGGACATACCGCTGAGGAAAAGTAATGGGACAGACATGAAGATATAGAGCAGCATAGCGTCTTCACTGCGGTAGATGAAGCCCGACATGGTTATACCCATGAGTATGCAGGAGAGGATATAAGGAAACACAAAGTTGAGAAAGGTGACATAATCGCCCAGTTGCAACAGAGAAAACCAATTGCTGACACCCGCATACATATAGACAGCCACCAAGAGAAAGACCGGCAGGTAGAAAAGTACCTTCCCCACGACCTCACAAACGGGACTGTCAAAAGATCTGGAAGTCGGCAGACCGATGCCATCGTTATGTTCGCGATACAAGCCCATGGATGTGCCGATAGAAAGAAAGAGAAGCTGCTGTATGATGAGCATGAGGACAGCCGGAATGAGGAAACTCGCCATACCGCTCTGCGGATTGAACATGGCCACATACGAGTTGGTGACCGGATTCCGGAGAATTTCCTCCTGACGATCCGTGCTACCACGCAGGTAGCGCGTCACCTTGATATCGGCATTCATCTCCAACGATACATTCGATGCTGCCAGCAAAGCAGCCTTGTAATAGAGCATGCAACGCATGTCGCTGTAAAGAGCCACCATCGTCTGGTTGCCCAACGAGAGGTCGCGCCCGAAGTCTGACGGAATACGCATGATGGCATATATCTCCTCCCGACGCATGAGCTCCTGAGCCTGAGCCAGGTCACAGCGGTAGACTACCTTTACCTCCGGTGTCGCATCGACCATGCGGGCAAACTCGCGACTCATGGCAGAGTGGCTCTCGTCCACAACCGCCACCGGAACCTCGCGAACCACCTCGTTCGTATAGACAAAAGCATAGAGCAACGGGTATGCAAATGGCACCAGGAGACAGAAAATGATGAGTCCGGAACTGCGCATGACGTGCATCAGTTCGTCAATCCATACTTGCAATATATTGATGAGATATTTCATAAGGCAAAATCATGACTTGTATTTCTTCGTAAGCAGACCGACTTTATAACGCGGTACGACCAGGAAAGGCACCAACATGAACACGAGCAGCATCAGCACATTCGGCCACACATAACCAATGGGGTAACCGTTCAGCGCCTGATTGACATAGATGAGATAGTAGTGACGCAAGGGGAAGAGGTTGCACAACACCTGCAAGACCGGATGCATGGCCGACACCGGGAAGGTGAATCCCGAAAGCGAAACGCCCAGAATGCCCCACAAGGAACAGACGCTCATTGAGAAACGCATCTGCCCGATGAATATGCCGAAGAACAAGATGGCCAGTCCCTGCGAGGCCATAATACCCATGACACCCGTGAGGAACATCGGGAAAAGGCCACTGTGACAGGGAAACTCCAGGTACTTGTAGAGATAAACGTCGATGAAGAGGATAAAGAATGAGTAAATCAACGTTATAGGCAACAACTTACCCGCCAGGACGGTCGTCTGAGAGTAGCCTGCCATGCGATAGATCGAGTGCTGATGATTCTCCTTCCACTCATACCCAATCACATAGCAGGAACAGAGCATGGTCAGGATGAAGAGGATGCCCGGAAGAATAATATTGGTGAGATAAACCGAATAATTCAGCCACGGATTGCCCAACGGATGCTTTTCAATGACAATGGGTTGCATGATGCCCATCGCCCGGTCTATCGTCAAGCCACGTCCCAACAACGATTCGCGCGTAATGGACAGGCCCAGCATCTCGGCAGCCATTCGCATATCCTTCATCAGGAGTGCACTCGGAATGAAGTAGGTCTCGTTCGTGTAAAACGACACATGCGGTTGCCGGCTGGATATGGCCTGCTCGGTCAGTCCCTTCGGGATATAAAAGAAGGCATAGATCTCGCCGCGCTGCATGGCATCACGAGCCTCGGCAAAGGTATGGAAATGGGCCACTATCTCAGTCTGCTCCATGGCATCCAGCGTGCGCAGGAATGTACGGGACACCTGCGTATCATCCTCATCAAGGACACCGGCCGGCAGATTCGTCGGCAAGCCGGCCTCCATCAGCGTGGTAAAGAAGATGATGCAAATCATCGGTGCCAGCAGCAGACAGAACAACAGCAATGGCCGGCGGAGATACATCCTGACCTCCCGCTTCATGATGGAGATGATGAGCACCCAGATGGTTTTGTGTCTTGGAAACATAACCGACTGGAGTTTATGGCTTTAGGATAACGCTCATTCCGGAACGCACACCGTCAAGACCTTCCGTGCCGACAGGAACAGCGCGAACCTCAAACATCTTCAGGTCATAACCGTCGGAAGCCTTGGTTGCTTTCCATATGGCATAATTGCCGACATCCTTTACCCGACTGATACGTACACGAAGCGTCTTGTCATAAGCCGGCACATAGGCATCAACCTCCGTACCGACCGTAAGACTCGGCAGATAATCCTCGCGCACATTGAAGGTCACAAAGAGATTACCCGTCATAGCCACATTCATAATGGGAGCACCCGTACCGACCAATTCACCGATTTCTGGGAAGATTTCGGTTACCTCTCCGTCAGCCATTGCCAGCAACACCGTTTCGTGGATGTAAGAGTTCACCTCGCTCACCGCTCCCATTGCCTGCTTCACCTTGGCACCGGCAGCCCGCTTGTCTTCGTAACGGACACCGTTCAGAGCCATCTCGTACTGAGACTTGGCTGCACCTTCCGTAGCTACCATTGCCTGATACTGTGCCCAGGCCTCATCACGTTTCTGCTCAGAGATAACACCCTTCTCAAAGAGGTTGGAGACACGGCGATAGCTCTTTTCGGCTACCTCTAACCCAGCCTTAGCCTTCTGCCACATCTCATAAGCACCCTGAATCTGTTCCTTTTGGGCACCGTTCCGAGCCTTCTCGTCCAGTGCCTGAGCCGCCTCATACAAGGCATTGGCCTGTTCGTACTTGGCACTCACCTCCGGTGCTTCCAAAATGGCTAAGGTATCGCCTTTCCGGACTACATCACCCTCCTTTACACGAAATTCGAGCACACGGCCTGGTACTTTGCTGGACACCCGGTAATCGACGGTCTCTACTTCGCCCTGGATGACTTCGGCACGCTGGGGAAGGCACAGGCCTACGATGATAACGACAAGCATGACAAACATGATAGCAGCTGCGAAAATCAACGCTACTACTGATGGTTTTTTCTGTTCCATAATGTATATATATGTTTTATTTTTAAGTTTCTGGATTGATGAATAAATTCGTTCAGACTCTTATCGGAGGGTTCCTGTCGCACGTTTAAGGTTTACCTCTGCCAACCTACGGTCGATACGGGCTGTCACCACAGCCGACTGAGCCGAGAGCCATGCCGTCTGAGCCATCAAGACATTGCTGATAGGGATTGTTCCCTCGTTCATACCCAGGGTAGCAAAGCGCAGGTTCTCCTCCGCTTCCGCCATACTGCGTTCAGCCGTCTCCTCACGGTTAGCAGCCTCCAAAACCTTCTGTGCGCATTGAGTGGTCTGAAGTTCGATTTTTTCACGTGCATCAGCCAGTGAATACTCGGCTATGCGAGACTGCACCTTGGCAGCCTTCACC